>JBCBJX010000084.1:0-14934 GCA_038522735.1 Pseudomonadota bacterium | reverse complement strand
GTTGACGCCCGCATCGACGTCGACGCCGCCCCGGCCGCGCGGTTCGTGCGGGCCGAGCGGGACTGTCTGGCCGACGCGATCTACCACGAGGCCCGCAGCGAAAGCGTGGCCGGTCAGCTCGCTGTCGCCGACGTCATCCTGAACCGCCGCGACGCCCGCCGGTATCCCGACACCATATGCGGCGTCGTCTATCAGGGCTCGGAGCGGATCACCGGCTGCCAGTTCTCGTTCACCTGCGACGGCTCGCTCGACCGCCGGATCAACGCGCGCAAGCGCCGCGAGGCGGAGGGTCTCGCCGACGTCGTGCTCGCGGGTCTCCGCCCCGGCGTCAGCCGCGATGCGACCCATTATCACGCGTACTATGTCGATCCGCCGTGGGCGAAACGTCTGACCCCGACGGCGGAAATCGGCGCGCACAAATTCTATCGCGCACCGGGAGAGATCGTCCTCGCGGCGGCTCCGCTGCAGTTTTAATCCGCAAAAACGTCAGACCGCATCGAGCCCGAGATTGAGGGCGGGTGCGGAGTGGGTGATCCAGCCCGACGAGATGCAGTCGACGCCTGTCTCCGCGACCGCGCGCACGGTCTCCAGCCGAATGTCGCCGGAGGCCTCGCTGATCGCCCGGCCGTGGATCATCGCGACAGCCTCGCAAAGCGTCCCGGGCGCCATGTTGTCGAGGAGGACGGCGTCTGTTCCCACGGCGAGAACCTCCTCAAGCTGATCAAGACCATCGACTTCGATCTCGATCTTCACAAGGTGGCCGACATGCGCCTTCGCGCGCTCCAGCGCCGGGCGCACGCCGCCGGCCGCCGCGATATGGTTGTCCTTGATCAGTACCGCGTCATAAAGCCCGAAGCGGTGGTTCGCGCCGCCGCCGTGGCGCACGGCTGCTTTCTCGAAGATGCGGAGGCCGGGCGTGGTCTTGCGGGTGCAGACGATCCGCGCCGTCGTCCCGTCGATCGCGTCGACCAACGCCCGGGTCGCTGTCGCGACGCCGGAGAGGTGCTGCAGAAAATTGAGGGCCGTGCGCTCGGCAGCGAGGATCGCGCGTGCGTTCCCCTCGACCGAGAGCACCGTTTCACCCGCTTCGAGGCGCGCCCCGTCGGCGGCGCGCTCTTTGATCGCGATATCCGGATCAACCTGGCGGAACGCCTGTCGCGCCAGCTCCATTCCGGACAGAACGCCGGCGTTCCGGGCGCGGATTTCCGCGCGCATCCGCGTCTCTGACGGGATCGATGCCGTAGAGGTGATGTCGCCGGCGTCGCCGAGATCCTCGCGAAGGGCGTCCCGCACCGCCGCCGCTGCTGCAAGCCGACAGGCCGGGTCGCTCACAGTCGAAGTCCTTCGGCGCGGTCGTAGACGCCGACCAGATGGCGGCGACCCGCGTCCCGGGCTTCCGGAAAGTCCGTACGAAAATGACTGCCGCGGCTTTCCTCGCGCGCGAGGGCGAAGCGGACGATCAGCTCCGCGGCGAGGAGGGCGTTCATTAGACCGCTCGTCATGTCGTTCGCCGCTTTCATTTTTTCAATGTCGGCGAGGGCGGCGTTCAGCCCCTCGACGGAGCGCAAAAGGGCGCAGCCGGAGGACATGGAGGCGCGCAGGATGCGCATGTGCGCGTCCGCGGCGGGCTTCGGCGCCGTCGCGAGCCGGTCCTCGAACGGCGTCGCGGCGCCGGCCTTCCAGCCCCTCTGTTCGCTCGCCGCTTGCGCCGCTCGCGCGCCCCAGACGAGCGCCTCAGTGAGGGAATTGGAGGCGAGGCGGTTCGCGCCGTGGGCGCCGGTGGAGGCGATCTCGCCGACAGCATAGAGCCCCTCGACGCTCGACCGTCCGTAGAGGTCCGTCCTGACGCCGCCCATATGGTAGTGCGCGGCCGGCGCTACGGGTAGGAACTCAGTCCGCGGATCGACGTCTGCGGCCATCGCCGCCTCGAACACGGTGGGAAACGCCGACGGGAAGGCCGCGCCGACAGCGGAGCGGGCGTCGAGAAAGGCGCCGTCTCCGGTTGCGAGCTGCGCCTCGACGGCGCGGGCGACGACGTCGCGAGGAGCAAGTTCGGCCATCGGGTGCGCGGCCTTCATGAACCGCGCGCCTGAGCGATCGACAAGGACGGCGCCGGCCCCGCGCAAGGCTTCGGTCGCAAGAGGCGCCGGGTCGATATCGAGGTTGAGGGCCGTCGGGTGGAACTGGACGAACTCCGCGTCCGTCACTTCGGCGCCGGCCCGCGCCGCGACGGCGAGGCCGTGGCCCTGGGCCCGCCGCGGATTGGTGGTGACGGCGTAGAGCCCGCCGAGACCGCCGGTGGCGAGCACGGCCCGCTCAGTTTCAATGACGATCCGCTCGCCCGCCTCGATATCGACGGCGAGAAGGCCGGCGATCCGGCCCTCGGCGTCGAGCACCGCATCCTCGACGACGATCCGCTCTCGGACGGTCACGTGCTCCGCGGCGCGGACGGCGCCGATCAGGGTCTCCATGATCGCGACGCCCGCCCGGTCGCCGGTGGCGTGCACGACGCGCTCGCGGGCGTGGGCGGCTTCGCGGCCGGTCTTCAGACGCCCGTCGGACATGCGGTCGAAGGGAACGCCGAGCCGGAGCAGGTCCTCGACGCGCGCCTCCGCTTCATCGACCAGAACCCGCGCCGCCGGCTCGTCGACGAGGCCGGCGCCGGCGGAGAGGGTGTCCAGGAAATGGAGATCCGGCGTATCATCCGGCCCGACGGCGGCGGCGAGGCCGCCTTGCGCCCAGGTCGAGGAGCCCCCGTCGCCGAGAGCCGCAGCCGTCACCAGAAGCACCGGCCGCGCCGCGCATTTCAGCGCTGTGAAAAGCCCGGCGACGCCGCCCCCGACGACGACGACCGCGTCGCTATGGTCCTCGGTGCGGGCGACGCCGCTCACGGACGGTGCTCGACCGCGACGGGCGCGACGCGGTCGACGGTGAAGCTGCGCGAGCGAACCGGCGCGGGCAGATCGACCATCTTCTGAACCGCGGCGCGGGCGCGTTCGGCGATATCGGCGTCGATCTCGATGGCGGTCGTCATCGTCTCAAGGGATTTCAGGATCGCCGGAAGGGTGATCCGCTTCATGTGAGGGCAGAGATTACAGGGGCGCACGAACTCCGTCTGCGGATTGGCGAGAGAGACGTTGTCCGACATGGAGCATTCGGTGATCAGCACCACGCGGCCGGGCTTCTTCTCGGAAACATAGGACGACATGGCGCCGGTGGAGCCGGCGAAGTCGGCCTCGGCGAGCACGTCCGGCGGGCATTCAGGGTGGGCGAGGATCTTCGCGTCCGGGTGCGCGGCGCGCAGCTCCCGGATGTCGTCTGCGGTGAACGTTTCGTGCACCTCGCAGGCGCCCGCCCAGGTGATCACCTCGATCTCGGTCATCGCCGCGACGTTCTTCGCCAGATACTGGTCCGGCAGAAGGAGGACGCGGGAAACGCCCCATTCCGCGCAGATCGCCTCGACGACGTCGACGGCGTTCGAGGACGTGCAGCAGACGTCGCTTTCAGCTTTCACCTCGGCTGAAGTGTTGACGTAGGTGACGACGGGCACGCCGGGATAGCGCGCCTTCAGCATGCGCACGTCTTCGCCGGTGATGGAGGAGGCGAGGGAGCAGCCCGCCGCCATGTCCGGCATCAGCACGGTTTTTTCCGGCGCGAGGATCTTCGAGGTCTCCGCCATGAAGTGGACGCCTCCCTGGACGATCACCGCCGCGTTGGTCTTTGCGGCTTCCTTGGCGAGGGCGAGGCTGTCGCCGCGGAAATCGCCGACGCAGGCGAAGATTTCCGGCGTCATGTAGTTGTGGGCGAGGATGACGGCGTTGCGCTCGATTTTCAGGTCGTTGATCGCCGCGATGTAAGGCGCGTGCAGCTCCCATTCGACGCGCGGCATGACCCGGGCGACCGTTTCGTAGAGCCCGTCCGTCTTGCGGGCGACGTCGTCCGTATACGCCAGCCGATGCGGTTTCGCCGCGGGGCGCGTCTCAAGGTCCAGTTCCGTTCCAAAGGCCGGCATCATCGGTCCTTTCGGTGCGGGCCACTTATACTCAATTCGAGCAAAAGGGGCGTCCAAAAAAAGGCCGCGGGGTGCGACTTCATACGGGAGAGTAAGCTCGGCTTTGATCCGGTCAAGTCACGAAAGCTTTAACCCTCCCGCCTCAGGAGAGACGCCGAGGCGCGGCACGGCGAGGCCGAGGGCGGGCGGCACCGCGCCTCGGGCCTCAGACTGGAAGGTGAAGAGCGCCGCCGGCCGGCCGCCCGTCTGGGCGCGGGTGTCGCCCGTATCCGAAACGAGGCCTGAGGCGAGCGCCATCCGGCGGAAATTCGGCTTGTGGAGCGCGAAGCCGCAGACCGCTTCGACGGCCCGCTGCAGGTCCGTCAGCGTGAACCGCTCCTCGCAGGCGTCGAAGATGATCGGACGGTACTTCACCTTGCCGCGGAGGCGCGACATGGCGGTTGCGAGGATCCGCCGGTGGTCCGAGGCGAGTTCGAGACCGCCGAGGCCCGGCGGGGCGGCCTTACCGCGCGGCGCCGGAAGGCCCGCCGCGGCGCGGTCGCGGGCCGCTTCGGGCGCGAGCCCCGCTTCGTACATGAGTTCATAGCGGTCGAGAGTGCGCTCCTCCCGCCAGCCGCCATCATCAAGGCCGAAGGCGACGCGGATGCGGCGGGTGCGGTCGGCGCCTTCATGGGCGCTCGCGGCGCGGTCGCGCCAGGCGACAAGCCCGGGAAGGAGCGCCTCGGCGATGGCGGCGGGTTCGCCCTTGCGCCAATCCTCCCACGGAAAAAATCCGTACCAGTTGCGCCAGGCGGCGCCGGCGGCGCTTAAGTCGTCCGCACGCCGCACGAGGGCGAGATAGCCGACGGAGACGACCCGGTCCTCCGCCGCGCCGCCGTGAAGGCGCGCGGACGGCGCCTCCCGGCCGCGGTCCCCGAAGGTGTAGAGCTGCTCTACATAGCCGAGCGCGAGCCCCGTCTGGCGCTCCACGAAATCGCGCACGCCGAGCTCGAAGGTGCGGTGGTCGGCGGGGTCGAAGGGTCCGTAGGGGAGGGCGTCGGGCCCGCCCGTCTGACGGACGGTCATGACGAGGGGCTTGTCTTCGTCGATGGCGACGACGACGGCGGAAAGCGAGATGACGACCCGCGGTTCGGCGCCGCCTTCTGCGGTCGTCAGCACGCGCCTTCGATCGAGATGCGCGCCGGCGCGCCGCAGGGCGGCGGCGGATCGTCCGGCAGCGAGAGAACAGCATCGACCATGCGTCCGCCGCGGCCGAGGGCTTCGTCCCCGCAATTGACGAGGAGAATGTTCGGGTCGGCGTGGGGTGCGGCCTGGCGCAAGCGCGTAGCGAGGTCGCATTCGTCCGCATCCGGCGCTTTGGCGCACATGGCGATGAACGCCGCCGCGGTCGACCGGCTGACGCCCCGCTCGCAATGCAGGAGGAGCGGTCCTTCCTCGGGCGACCAGTCCTGGATGAAGGAGAGAAGCGTCTTCGCGGCGTTGGCGCAGACCGAGCCGTTGGAGGCGAGGCACTGATCCTCGACTGACAGAATGAGACGGCGGTCGGCCCGGACGCCGGCGATCTCCGGCGCGTCGGCCACATCGTCCACGACCGAAATCACTCGGGCGTTCGGGTGTTCGGCGGCGAGGCGCTCCGCGTCGTTTTTGCAAGCAACAATAATCATTGGCGGAACATAAAGGCGCTGCGCCTTTTAATCGAGCGTTACGGGCCCGCGCTTACGATCATGTGAGAGCCCGTTGATGCGCTGCGAGAAGCGCGTGAAAGCGTTCCAGGTAAAGGGCTTGGGAGGTCTCGACGCTGAGCGCTTCGAGCCGCAGCGGCGCGGCGCCCGCCGGTTCGCCGAAGAATTTGCGCGCCTCGGCCGCCTCGAAGCCCGCGAGCTGGGTCGCCTCGTAAAACGCCGAGACCCGATCGGCTTTCTTGATCGTCTTTTCGACGTCCGTCGGGAGCTCGGCGGGGAGGCCGAAGCGCAGGTGGACGGCGATCTGCAGGCGCGCCTCGATCGCTTTGTACTCGGGGCCGAGGGCCGCCTTGAACGGCGAGATCATGTCGCCGATCACGTATTCCGGCGCGTCGTGGAGGAGGGCCGCGAGGCGCCATTTCGCCGGCCAGCCGGGTTTCAGCTCCCCGCAGACGTCCGCGACGATCACCGAATGCTGGGCGACGTTGAAGGCGAGGGCGCCCGTCGTCTGGCCGTTCCAGCGCGCGACCCGGGCGAGACCATGGGCGATGTCCTCGATCTCCACATCGACCGGCGACGGGTCGAGGATGTCGAGCCGGCGGCCGGAGAGCATGCGCTGCCAGGCGCGGGGGGCTTTGGCGCTCGTCTTGAGGCGCGGCGATGCGGGTGCGGTTTTCGGCATGGCCGGCGGCGTTAGCACCGCGTCCGGCCGCGCGCAACGCGCGCCTTTGCGGCGAACCGTGCCCGGCGTGCGGGGACGCGCGTTGTGCGGATCAAGGGGTCGGAGCGATAGTCGGGGCGAGAACAAGAGAGACGAGAACGGCGCCGCAAGAGCGCTACCGCCCGGTCCGCCGGGCTCGCGAAAGGACGAACGATATGGGTGAAGCGCTCGGACGCACGTTAGGGGTCGTGCTCCTTTTTTGCCTCGCCGCGGTGGCGGCGATGACCTGGCTCGCCCTTGATCAGAACCCTGGCCTCGCCCTCGCTGAAGCCTTCGTCGGCGCCGCCATCGGCCTCGGCGGACTCATCTTCGGGATCGCCATGGGGCTCATCGGCCTCATTATCGGCTTCTTCGCGACGGTGTTCGCCCTCGGCATCGCGGCGCTCGCGGTGGTCCTCGCCGTCGCGCCGATCTTCCTCATCCTGGGCGCGCCGCTGATCATTATCGCACTGATCATCTGGGCGGCGTCGCGGGGGTAGATTGTCGTCTCGGTGTTTGTCGCCGTCCTTCGCGACGCCCGCTCCGCGGGCTCCTCAGGACGAAGACCGCACTGAACTTCGTCCTGAGGAGCCGCCGACGGGCGGCGTCGCCAAGGACGGACGCCGGCGTTAAGCCGCCCGCTTCACCAGAATGCTGCCTGCGGAGTATCCCGCGCCGAAGCCGCAGATGACGCCGTAATCGCCGGGCTTCACCTCCTCCCGATGCAGATGGAAGGCGATGATCGAGCCTGCAGACGAGGTGTTGGCGTAGCGGTCGAGGACGACGGGCGCGTCGTCGAGGGTCGCGTCGCGGCCGAGGACCTTCTTTGCGATCATCACGTTCATGTTGAGGTTCGCCTGGTGCAGCCACATGCGGCGCAGCTGGCCCGCCTCAAGGCCGTTGGCGGCGATCTGCTCGGCGATCATGGCGCCGACCATCGGGACGACGTCCTTGAAGACCTTGCGGCCCTCCTGAACGAACAGCTTGTCCTTCCTGCCGATCCCCTCCGGCGCGCAGCGATTGAGGAAGCCTGAATTGTTGCGGATGTTGTTGGAGAAAACCGTCTTCATCTTCGTGTCGAGAATATCGTAAGCCTCGCCCGCCGGCTCGCCGTCGGCGCGCTCGAGGATCACCGCCGTCGCCACGTCGCCGAAGATGAAATGGCTGTCCCGGTCGCGGAAATTGAGGTGGCCCGTGCAGATCTCCGGGTTCACCATCAGCACCCGGCGCGCCGTGCCGTTGCGGATGAGCCCCGCTCCCGCCTCGATGCCGAAGGCGGCGGACGCGCAGGCGACGTTCATGTCGAAGGCGAAGCCGTCGATCCCGAGGGCGGACTGCACCTCCACCGCCATCGCGGGATAGGCGCGCTGCATGTTGGAGGCGGCGCATACGACCGCGTCGATATCCTCCGCCTTCAGATCAGCCGACTTCATCGCCTCCCGGGCGGCGAGGACGGCGATCTCCGCCATCACCGAAAGCTCCTCGTTCGGACGTTCGGGCAGGTCGGGCCGCATCTTCTCGATATCGAGAACGCCTTCCTTGTTGAGACAGAAGCGCGCCTTGATGCCGGAGGCTTTCTCGATGAACTCGGCGGAGGACGGCTGCAGCGGCTCGATCTCGCCCGCTTCGATCGCCGCGGCGTTCTCCTCGTTGAACTTCGCCACATAGGCGTTGAAGCTTTCGACCAGCTCTTCGTTCGAGATCGAATTCGGCGGCGTGAAAAGGCCGGTGGCGATGATGCGGACGGGGGTTTCAGCCATGGGGCGCGCCTTTATTACTGCCGCGGGCTCAGGGCGCGAACGGCCGGCCGCACTGGCGATGTCAACTGTTTTCGACCATGCGCTTATCGCACCAGGGGCGCAATATGAGGCGGTCGGGGCCTCAGGCGAGGGCGGCGACGGCGGCGTGGCGGGGGCAGCCGACAAGGTGGTCGTTCACCAGCCCCGTCGCCTGCATGAAGGCGTAGACGATCACCGGACCGCAGAAGGTGAAGCCGGCTTTCTTCAGCGCTTTCGACATGGCCTCGCTCACGGGCGTCTTGGCGGGAACGTCGTTCATCGTCTCCCATCGGTTCTGGAGGGGGGCGCCGTCGACGAAGTCCCAGAGGAAGCCTGAGAAGCCGTCAGGACGCTCCTCCATGATGGTCAGGTAGACCTTCGCATTCTTGATCGTCCCCTCGATTTTCAGGCGCGAGCGGACGATGCCCTCGTCCTTGAGGAGCCGGGCGACATCCTTCTCGCCGAACCGGGCGACGGTCTCCGGCTCGAACCCTTTAAAGGCGCGCCGGAAATTCTCGCGCTTGTAGAGGATTGTCCGCCAGGAGAGCCCGGCCTGGAAACCATCGAGGACGAGCTTCTCGAAAAGCGCGCGGTGGTCCCGCTCCGGCACGCCCCATTCCGTATCGTGATAATGGGCGTAGAGGGCGTCGTCCCGCGGCGCCCACGGGCAGGGCGTCTGAGCTTGCGCAGTCATGGAAGCCTTCTAAGGTTGATTGCACGATTTAGGGAGCCCCGCATGGTGCGACTGCTGACACCCGTCATGGCGGCGTTCCTCACCGTCTCCTGCGCGAGCGTCGATCTCATTGGCGCCTACCGGCTCAGCCGGCAGGATTATGAAACCGTCGATCCCGCGCTCTGGCGGGCGGCCGTCCTGCACCCGATGGGAGCGGACATCAGCTATCTCCACATCACCCTGAAAGACGATGAGGACCCGGAGGACGTGACGCGGCTGGAATTCGTCAAGGCCGACGAGGCGCCGGCGAGCGAGCTTCCGACGCCGGACGAAGACGAAATTCTCGCGATCTACCGCGTCGATCCGATGGCGGTCGAGGAGGCGCGCCGGCTGCAGAAGATCTGGTTGCAGGAGGAGGGGAATGGCGATCGCTCCCTCGGCGTCAATGTCAGCTATAAGCTCACCAAATCCTTCGAGCGGGCCTGGTGCGAGGACGAGGCGGACCTCGTCTCGCCCGTCTGGGTGCGGATCGAGCCGACGGCCCGCTTTCGCCGCATCCTGAAACCCGACGCCCTCGACAAGGTGATGAAACCGGCCTCGAAGGAGCGGTGCGCGGCGGTGCTGACAGGCGACGAAGACCCGCCTGGCGTGACGGCGACAGAGAGCGTCGGGGGCTGAGGCCGCCGTCAGACCAGGTAGGCGGGTTCCGCTGCGGAAACCGGACGCCCGTTCACCGCCGGAGGGCGACCGTCCTCGATCGCCTTGTAAAGACGATCCATGCGGATGAGGGCGAGAGCCTTGCCGGCGCCGATTGAGCGGACCTCTCCGAGGGTCGTCTCGCCCGCCATGACCGCATCGCCCGCTTCGGGCGGCGGGCCGTCGAAGGAGATCGTCAGCATACGCTTTCGAACCTCGCCCTTGCGCTTCATCCGGCTTGCGACCTCCTGGCCGACAAAGCAGCCTTTTTTATAATCGACGCCCCGCAACGCATCGAGATTGGCGTCGAGGGGGAACGTGTCGCCCGGTACGATGTCAATCGGGCTTTCCGGGACGCCGAGGGCGATGCGGTGTTCGGCGTGCGCCTGATGCGTCGCCGGCGCGCCGAGCGCCGAAAGCGCCGCCTCCCGCTCCGACCGCCGAACGATCGCCCGGGCGCCGAGAGCGTCGAGCCGCGGGTCGGTGTAGACGATCCGGTCCGCGGATCGCTCGATAACGAAGCCGGGGGGCGCCGGCGCATCCCCGCTCCAGGCGAGGAGCACCGAGAATTCCGGCCGGTCGGCGATTTCGGCCTTGGCCCGGAGCTTGTAGAGTTTGAGGCGCTTAAAGAGGTCTTCCGCCTGCGCCGCCGGGGCGTCGACGAGGATCTCGCCCTCCGGTCCCTCCGTCAGAAAAAAGTCGAACAGGATCTTCCCCTGGGGCGTCAGGAGAAGGCTGTAGGCCGCGTGATCTTTCGAGACCCCGCCCATGTCCTGGGTGACGACGCCCTGGAGAAGCTCGCGGGCGTCGGGGCCTGTGACCGACAGGACGGCGCGGCGGTCGTCGATAAGCGCATGGTCGAACATGAGCGGCAGGTAAGCGCCGCCCCGGCGCTTGTCCATAAGGCCCGCGCCTCGCTACAAACAGTTCATGGCTGAAATCTATGATCTGATCTTCCGGGGCGGAACCGTCGTCAATCATGACGGCGAGGGCGTCCGCGATATCGGCGTCGTCGGCGACGAGATCGCCTTCATCGGCGACCTCTCGTCTGCGTCGGCGGGCGAGGTGTTGGACTGCGCGGGGCTCCACATTCTGCCCGGCGTCATCGACACCCAGGTCCATTTCCGAGAGCCGGGCCCGACCCATAAGGAGGACCTGGAGACCGGCTCCCTCGCCGCGGTGATGGGCGGGGTGACCGCCGTCTTTGAAATGCCGAACACCAACCCTCTGACGACCACGGAAGAGGCGATCAACGACAAGCTCGCCCGCGCGGAGCGCATGCATTGCGACCACGCCTTTTATGTCGGCGCGACCCACGAGAACGCCGCGCAGATGGCGGAGTTGGAGATGATCCCCGGCGTCTGCGGCGTAAAGATCTTCATGGGCGCCTCCACGGGCAACCTTCTGGTGGCGGATGATGAGGGCGTGCGCGAGGTGCTGCGCCACGGCCGCCGCCGGGTCGCCATCCATTCAGAAGACGAGGAAGTGATGCGCGCCAACGCTCATAAGGCGCGCGAAGGGGACTGGCTCTCCCATACCGAGGCGCGGCCTGTCGAAAGCGCCGTGAAGTGTACGGAGCGGGTGATCCGTCTCGCCCGGGAGACCGGGCGGCGCGTGCACGTCCTGCACATCACGACGGCGGAGGAGATCGACATCCTCGCCCGCCATAAGGATATCCTGACGGTCGAGGCGACGCCCCAGCATCTGACCCTCGACGCCTCCCGCTACGCCGATATGAAAGGCCGCCTGCAGATGAACCCGCCGATCCGCGAGGCGCGTCACCGGGAGGGCCTCTGGAAGGGGATCGCGCAGGGGATCGTCGACGTCGTCGGCTCCGACCATGCGCCCCACACGCTGGATGAAAAGGCGAAGCCCTATCCCGCCTCGCCCTCCGGCATGCCGGGGGTGCAGACCCTCGTCCCGGTCCTCCTCAACCACGTCGCCGAGGGCCGCATGAGCCTTCAGCGCTTCATCGACCTGACGAGCCACGGCGCGAACCGCATCTTCAACCTGGTGCGCAAGGGCCGCCTCGCCGTCGGCTATGACGCCGACCTCACCATCGTCGATTTGAGCCGTACCGAGACCATCACCGACGCCTGGTCGAAATCAAAATCCGGCTGGACGCCCTTCGACGGCATGGGGGTGAAAGGCTGGCCCGTCGGAACGGTGATCCGTGGGCGGCGCGTCATGTGGGAGGGCGAGCTGACGGCCCCCGCGACGGGGCGGCCAGTGCGGTTTCAGGAGACGCTGAAGAGTTGACGTCGGCGATGCCGCACGGGACGTGAGCGAGCTGGTCCGACAGCTCCGCCAACTGGCGCTCTTGCAGGCGTCGAATTCATTTCCTTCTCAGTCGGTTGTATCGCTGCATGATCTCTTGCAGCGTTTCGTGATCGATGCTCTCAATCCGCACACCGTTGACGCCAACCATCGTTTCTGCAGCGATCATGGCGTTGATTATCGCTTCTTCGGTTGCCTGAATGACGCCTTCATACAGATAGTCGAGCGTATAGCGGGCGTCATCCGTCAAAGCTGTATATTGAACAATCTCACTATCTGTATACGTCAATTCATTTGATGTGGAAAACGCCAGAAAAATCTCGCCGGAACCGCGTTCCGCAACACCTCCGGTGCGCGCGACGCCCATCGCGGGCCGTTTTGCGAAACGTTCCAACTGCATCGGCAAAAGCGGTGCGTCTGTCGCTACAATCACGGTGATTGAATTGCGGCTGGGCGCCAGTTTCCTCACCGGCTCGGAAAAGTGGTTTGACTCATCTGGGTTCAGAATTCGTCCGACTGGAACGCCGGCGACTGTGAGCCCCCAAGGAATTCCGTGATTCGCCTGAACCAGAACTCCAACGGTGTACGGACCGACTATTCTTGACGCCGTGCCAGTACCCGCCTTGAAGCCGAACGCCGCCATGCCGGTGCCGCCGCCGACATTCCCTTCCTGAAGCTTTCCGCTGCGGGCGGAATCCAGAGCGGCGTAGACGTGCTTTTTCTTGATGTGCCGTCCATAGTGGTCGTTAATGTCGCCGTCCCAAGTCTCCGCTACGACAGGGAGGTGAAACATATCGTCAGGGTCTCGCGCTCGCATCCAGTCCACCGCCGCGGCATGCACGTCGCTAACGCTAACCGTATTGGTAAGGAGTATCGGACCGAATAGCGTTCCAAACTCATCGATCCAGTGTGACCCGGTCATTTCGCCGTCGCCGTTCATCGTGAAGCGCGCCGCAAACACGCCCGCCGTGCTGGAGCGCCCGAGCGGATGGATCGCCGTAACGCCGGTCCTGACCGGGCCCTCGCCGATCTTCAGAGCGCCGTCACCTTCAATCAGGGTTGCGTATCCGACCTCGACACCCGTGACATCGGTGATGGCGTTGTTCGCCCCCGGCTCGCCGTCGAAAGGAATGCCCAGATCACGCGCCCGCGGACGGTCTTGGGCGCCGGCGTCAAACCCGACCTGTGCGGCTGCGATAAATGCAAAAAAGACGATCTTCGATTTTCTTTGCATGAGCATTCCATTCATGTTCCCAGAGCTGCGACTGCATATGGAAGAGCGGATGGCCCTCTCGCAAAAAGGCATTGTTATTCCCGCCAGCATCTACCGGTCACGCCGGCCGTCATCTTCAATCCCATGCCAATACTGGAGAGCGTTGTTCATACCGCACCGTAAGCGGATCGCTACTGTCGAAAACACGTAACCCCGCACGGGCTGTCTGTCCGTTGCTTCGTTGGAGCGGACTTTGTCAGCCCTTGCCGAGCGTGAGCTATCGCTGCGGCCCCTCCGCGTGCCCCGCATCTTCCTCGCCGTCCAGGTCCAGCACTGCGGGCGCCGCGTCCTCCGGCGGTTCGGCGCCGGCGGCGAGGATCGCCTGCAGCTTCGGGTTCGCGGCGATGGTGCTGTCGAGGTCGCCTTCGGCGAGGCCGCGGGCGATGAGGGCGATAAGGCGGCCGCCGCGCTCGCCGGCGGCGGCGCGGGCGCGCCGCGCGTCGCCGTCGCATTCGCGGTGGGCGCGGCCGGCGTCCCGGTAGCCGGTATTGAAGGCGCGGATGTAGGCGTCGCGATCGGGCGTACGCTCCAGCTCCAGCATCTTCGCCATCCGCTCCCGGAAGATGTCCTTGTCGACGTCCGCCGCGCAGATGCGCCGCAGATGGTGGGAGCGGCCGAGAAGCCCGGCGAGTTCATCGAGCGCCGCCTGCCGGGCGCGATACTCGGCCTCGTCCGCGACGGCCGGTCCGGCGGAGAGGAGGGCGATGGCGAGGGCGACGGACCGGATCATCGGCGGTATTTTAACCGGTTTTTGCGGCGAGGCCGAGGCGCTCGGCCATCGCTTTTGCGCGATGAAGGACGGTGCGCGTCTCGTCCCAGGCGACCCGCGCCGCGCCCTCCTCAAAGAAGAAGAACTGCGCGTCCGCCGCGTCGTCGCCGGCGCGCGGTTCGCCGCCCGTCCAGCGGGCGAGATAGTCGATCATGACGTAATGGGCGTCCGGGTTTCCGTGGTCCGGCGGCAGGCTTTCGAAGACGTGGACAAGGCCTTCGACGACGATCGTGCAGCCCGTCTCCTCCATCACCTCGCGTGCGACGGCGTCTTCGAGGCGCTCCCCGAATTCGAGGCCGCCGCCGGGGATCGACCAGTGGTCCTTGAAGGGCGGCTTTGCGCGTCGGATGAGCAGCACCTCGTCGCCGCGGAAGACGACGGCGCCGACGCCGGTTTTGATGCGGGGGCGAGGGTCCATGGCTATCGGTGTATAACGGGTCCATGGCCGGACGCTATTTCCTCTTCTCCCCGCCGGACGTCGTCGCGGCGCATTTCGGGCTCGCTGCGATCGGGGATTTTCCGCCCCGCTACAACATCGCGCCGACCCAGCCCGTCGGGGTCGTGCGCGGCGGGCGCGACGGTCCGGAATTCGTCCTTATGCGGTGGGGGTTCCTGCCGGCTTTCGCCAAGGAGATTTCCGGCCGGCCGCTGATCAACGCCCGCGCCGAAACCGTCGCAGAGAAGCCGTCTTTCCGCGCCGCCTTTCGCCGGCGCCGCTGCCTCGTCCCGGCGGACGGCTTCTATGACTGGACCCTCGACGACGACAGAACGCCCCACGCCGTACGCCCGCGGGCGGGCGGTCTCGTCGGCTTCGCCGGGATCTGGGAGGACTGGATGGGGCCCGATGGATCGGAGCTTTCCGCCTGCGCGATCCTGACGGTGAATTCAGGCCCCGACACCGAGCACCTGCACCTGCGCGAGCCCGCGGTGATCGCGCCCGAGGATTACGCGCTCTGGCTCCACGCCGACGAAACAATGGTGGAGGCGGTGCGCCCGCTGCCGCGACCCTCCGTCGCCGAGTTCTGGGACGTGTACGAAGTCAGCCGCGATGTCGGCGCCGTGCGGAACGACCAT
>JBCBJX010000083.1:0-15012 GCA_038522735.1 Pseudomonadota bacterium | reverse complement strand
GGCCGTCCAGCGGTTCAAGCTCGTCAATCAACAACGCCCCGACAATGTCGCCGGATCGTGTGTCGAGAAGCGACACCCGCAGCGCGATCCGCGCGGCGCGTTCCGGCTCGTCCACCTGTTCGAAGGCCCGGATATCCGTATAGAGCCGATAGCGCGCGGCGCCGACTTTCGTGCGGCGACCGGCGTTCGGAAAAAGGTCTGTATTCTCCAGAGTGCGGATGATCATCGTCTCGACGAGGCGGGGCGCCCGATCGCTCCATTCAAGATCGCGATGGTAGGCGACGCGGTAGCCGTCCTTGACGATCGCCACCGCCGTCGTGTCGAGGGCCGCGAGGGAGGAGGGGCGCTCCACCGCGATCGTCGCCGCGACCGGAACGCCGTCGAAGCGCGGCGTCGGCGCGTCGAGGGTGAAACGCGGGGCCGGCGGCGGCGTCTCCGGCAGTACGGAGACGCAGGCGGACAAAACGAGGCCCGCGGCGCAGGCGAAGGCGGCGGATCGGGAAAGTCTCATCTGCGGTCTCCGTCGGTCGGGCGCGTTTCGCCGAAAAAGAAACTGGAGGGATCGCGCTCGATCTCTGCAAGAAGCCGGTCAAGAGCGGCCATCACGTCCCGCGCTTCCGCGAGCGCCGGGGCGGCCTGGCCGAGCCCGTCCTGCGAAAAGGCGGCGATCGCGGCGCTGTTGTTTTCAACGAGGGCGTTGAGCGAGGCGGCGAGCGCCTTTACCTCCGCTGACGCAAGGCGCGCTTCGGCGACCGCGGCCGCGCCTTCTCCCGTGAGAACCGTTTCGGCGGCCGTCGCAGCGCTTTCAAGGCTTTCAGCGGCCGTTGAAAGCCGCGCGGCGGTCGCCGTCAGGCTGTCGATCGCCGCGCCGAGATCGTCCGAGCGCATGGCTGCGGTGCTCGTCAGAGCCCGCATGTTCGCGATGATGGCGGAGATGTTCTCCCGGTTCTGCGCCGACAGGACCTCGTTGATCGCGGTCAGAATGTCCTCGCTCGTATCGATGAAGACCTGGATCTCGCTTTCGTCGGCGAAAATGACGGGCAGGCCGTCCACGGAGTCTTTGAGAAGCGGCGACGCGGGCTCCCCGCCCTCGAACTGGATGATCGCGAGGCCGGTGACGCCGACGACTTCGAGCGAGGCTCTCGTCTCCGGCTTGATCGGCGTGTCCTTGCTGACCCGGATATCGGCGAGCACGCGGTTGGGGTTGTCCCGGTCGAGACGAAGGTTGTTCACCTCGCCGACCTGAATGCCGTTGAACTGCACCGCGGCGCCCGTCGAAAGGCCGGACACGCGATCGTCGAACACCACCCGATAGCGATCGAATTCGCGTTCGACCTGGCCGAGCCAGAGAACGAACGCCGCCGCCGCAACTGTCGCGACAAGGACGAACGTTCCGATCAGGACGTAATGAGCTCTCGTCTCCATGGCCCCCTCCCTACTGCGCGGCCTGGGCTTGGGCGGCGAGGCGCCCGCGCGGTCCGCTGAAATACTCCCGGATCCACGGATGATCCGTCTGCGCTACTTTATCGAGCGGCCCGATGGCGATCACACGCTTCTCCGCCAGCACGGCGATGCGATCACAGGCCGTATGCAGGCTGTCGAGATCGTGCGTGACCATGAAGACGGTGAGCCCGAGGGACTGCTTCAGATCGAGAATGAGCTGGTCGAAGGCCGCCGCCCCGATGGGGTCGAGCCCTGCGGTCGGCTCGTCGAGAAAAATGAGTTCCGGGTCGAGGGCGAGGGCCCGCGCGAGCGCCGCACGCTTGCGCATGCCGCCGGAGAGCTCGGAGGGATACTTCGCGCCGGCGTCGGGCGGGAGGCCCGCCATGGCGATCTTAAGACCAGCGACGTCGTCCATCAGCGCCCGCGGCAGCCGCAGATGCTCGCGCATGGGCGCCATCACGTTCTGGGCGACGGTGAGGGAGGAAAAGAGGGCTCCGTCCTGAAAGAGGACGCCCCAGCGGCGCTCCAGCGCGGAGCGGGCGGCGCCGTCGAGTTCGTCCGGATCCTCTCCGAACACTTTAACCGACCCCGCCGTGCGCTGGTTGAGCCCGACGATCGTCCGTAACAGAACCGATTTTCCGGTTCCCGAGCCGCCGACGATCCCGACGACCTCGCCCCGTTCGATGGCGAGGTCGAGGTTCTCATGGATCACCTGCGGGCCAAAGGCGTTCTTCAAACCCCGGATCTCGATCGCCGGCGCGCTCATACGCCGAGCTCCAAAAAGATCATGGCGAAGACCGCATCAAGGAGGATCACCGTGAAGATCGACTGAACGACCGCGAGGGTCGTGCGCTGGCCGAGGCTTTCGGCGCTGCCGGAAACAAGGAACCCCTGATGGCAGCCGATGACGGCGATCGCGAAGGCGAACACCGGCGCTTTGATGATCCCGACCCAGAAATGGGAGAGGACGACCACGTCCTGCGTCCGCGAGAGGAACAGGCTCGGCGAGACGTCGAGGGCGAACCAGATGACGAGAAGCCCGCCCGTCAGGCCGAGTAGCATCGCGACGAAAACGAGAAGCGGCGTCATGGTCACCAGCGCCAGCACCCGCGGCAGGATGAGGACTTCGTTGGGGTCGAGGCCGAGGGTGCGCATGGCGTCGATTTCTTCGCGCAGCTTCATCGACCCGATGGCGGCGGTGAAGGCCGAGCCTGAGCGCCCAGCGATCAGGATCGCCGTCAGGAGAACCGCGAATTCACGCAGGACGGCGATGCCGACGAGTTCAACCGTCAGCACCTCCGCGCCGAATTGGGACAGGATGCGCGCGCCCATGAAGGCGACCACCGCCCCGATCATGAACGACATCAGTCCGACGATCGGAACGGCGTTGAGCCCCGCCTCTTCCATGTGATGAACTGTCGAGACGACGCGCAGCCGGCGCGGGTCGAGAGCGAGACGCCCGAGCGCGCCGAAAACGAGACTGACGAAGGTGAAAAAACGCGCAGCGTTCAAATACGCGTCTTCCGCCCCCATCCCGAGTCGGTTGAGCATCAAAACGAACGCGTTGACCGGCCTCGGTTCGATGTCGCAGGGCGACATGGAGCGGCCGACGCGGCTGAGCAGCAGATCGGCCCCCGCCGGTATGTTCTGGAACTGGGAGACGTCCGTGCGACCGCCGCAGGCCTGCATCGTCCGCTGCAGAACGAAGGCCCCCGCCGTGTCGATGCGCTCGACGCCGGCGAGGTCGATGATCATCTGCCGGTCGAGGGAGCGCTCGGCGACGTCGCGGAGCCCCGCGTCGATTTTGCCGACGGAGGCGAGGACCCAGTCGCCGAACACGCTGAGGCGCATGTCGCCGGTCGCGGTCTCGTCGACCTCGAATCGCGCGTCCCGCACGGTCTCCGCCATCGGCTCGTCGTTCCTCCCGTTCTTTGTGCGGTTCGACGCCCGCCGTCCCCAATTCGGCCCGAAGATTGCTCCCTGTTCGAGCGTCGCTAACCTTTCGGCAACCATGACGCCCGCGGGCGCGTTTGCAGCAAGAACTACGCCGCAGCGCCCTAAGGTCTCATAAAGCCGGTGGATGGGAACGTCGTTTGAGCCATGTCCGCCCGTAGTTTTGAAGTCCGCAAGTCCGCAGCCCGCCGTTGGCTGACCGCCGGCCCGCTGATCCTCGTGATCGCTGTCGCGGCCCTTGTCCTTTCCGCGCCCGACCATGGAGGCGGCGGGTTCCGGGACCAGACCTTCGACGTCTTCGACCGCCTCGCCCCGTCGGCCGACGCCGCCGGAGACGCGTTCGTCATCGTCGATATCGATGAAACGAGCCTCGCCCGCCTCGGCCCTTGGCCGTGGCCCCGCGCCCGCCTCGCCCGTCTGATCGAGGCGCTGGACGCCGCCGGCGCCGAGGGCGTCGTCTCGGCGATCCCGCTCGACGGACCGGATCCCCTGTCGCCAGACGTCCTCGCCCGCACCGCCCTCTCAGACGCTGCGCCGTCCGAAATCGTCGCCGCGCTCTCGGGTCTTGAAAGCTTCGACGCCGTCTATGCGACGGCGCTCTCGACGGTTGACGGGACGCAGGCGATCGCCCCCCTCGCCGCGCGGCGCGATCTCGCCGTCGCCGACCAGCGGCCTGCGGACCCCGCCCGCAGCGGCTGGCTCACCGTCGCTTCGACCCGCGCCGAACGCCTCGCCCTGCCGCCCGCCCGGGCGCCGCGCCTGTTGCCGGACGCGATCGTGGAGGCGACCGAGCTTTCCGTTCTGACGCCTGCTCTCGACCGGGACCGCCTCGTCCGCCGCCAGCCGGTTCTTTATGAGAACGCCGGCGCGCCCCTCGCCTCCACCGCCCTCGCCGCCGCGCGCCTCGCGAGCGGCGAGACCGCGATCGTCGCCGTCGATCCGAGCGCCATGCGCGGGCCGGGGCGTGCGATCACGACGCTCGTCCTCGGCGACGCGCCAGTTCGTCTGAATGCGGACGGAACCCTGCGTTTCTCGCCGCCGCGCGATATGGAGGTGCGCGCCGAGCCCGCCTGGCGGTTCCTTGAGGCGGCCGATCGCGCGCCGTCGCTTTCCGGCCGCGTCGCCATCATCGGAGCGAGCGCGGTGGCGACGCCGTACATGACCGTCCGCGGCGATCTTCCGCCCGCACAGTTCACCGCCCTGATGGCCGATCAGATCGTCGAAGGCCGCAGCGCGGCGCGCCCGCGCTGGGCGGCGGCGGCGGAAGCGGCGGCGGTTCTTCTTTTCGGCGTCGCCGCCGTCTTCATGGCCCAGCGCTCGGCCCGCTTCGCCGTCGCAGGAGCAGTCGGCGGGGCGACCATGGCGCTCGCGGGCTCCTTCGCCGGATTCGTGGTGACGGGCGTTCTCATCGATCCGACACCGGTGCTTTTCACCGCCGTCGCCGCTTCAAGCGCCGTCGGGCTCTGGAGCGCCGTCGGCCTCGCCATCGAGGACGACAAGGTGCGGGGCCCCTTCCAGGGCGCCCTGCCGAACGCGGCGATGAGCGCCCTCGTCCGGGACGGCGCCCGCGACCTCCTCGCACCTGCGCGTCGGACGGTAACCGTCGCCGCCTGCGACGTCGCCGCTGCGACGGGCGCCGAGGATGAAGACCCGGGCCGGGTCGCCGACCGCATCGCTGCGGCTGTCGAACACGTCCGCGCCCGCCTTATCGCCGCGGGCGCCGCCGTCGAGTACGGACGGGGCGGCGTCGTCTACGGCTACTGGAACGCACCCCTTGAGACCGAGGGCCACATCGGGTCGGCGACCGCGACGGCGCTCGAACTCGTCGAAAGCCTCGACAGCCTCAACGCCGATCTGGAACAGGCCGCTGATATCGACCGCGTCGCGTTCTCTCCGGTCCGCCTCGCCGTGGGCCTCTCAAGCGGCGAAGCGGTCGCGACCGCCCTCGGCCGCGGCGCACGGCGGCGCTACGCCGTCCTCGGCGCGCCGGTCGAGAAAGCGAGCCTCCTCGCCGCCCGCTCGCGGCTCTACGGGCCCGCCATCATCGCCGACGCGCCGGTCTATCGAGAAACACACCATCAGTACGCGTTCCTCGAGGTCGATCTTCTGGCGACGGACGAGACGGTCGCACCAACGCCGATCTACGCCCTCCTCGGCAATCCGTTCGTCAAGGCGAGCCCGCAATACCGCGCTGTCGACGACGCCCAGCGGGAACTCCTCGCCGCCTATCGAAGCGGCGATACGGCCTCCGCCCGCTCAGTGCTCGCAAAACTCGACCGGCTGCCGGCGACGCCGTCGGCCCTCACCAAGCTCTACGCCCGGCGCATCGCGGCGATGGAGGACGAGGCCTCCGCCACCGCGTGAGGCGCCGGCTGACGATCGAGCGCCGCGCCTACAAGATCCGCGGCGCCTTCCGCATCGCCCGCGGCGCGAAGACGGTCGCCGAACAGATTATCGCAACGATTGAAGAGGACGCCGTCCGCGGTCGCGGCGCGTGCGTTCCCTACGCCCGCTACGGCGAAAGCCTCGATCGGACAGAAATGGAGATCGAACGTCTCCGCCTCCGGATCGAGGCGGGCTTAAGCCGGGAGGAACTGCAGTCTCTTCTCCCCCCCGGCGCGGCGCGCAACGCCCTCGACTGCGCCCTCTGGGACCTGGAGGCGCGACGGAGCGGAACGCCGGTCTGGCGTCTCGCCGGCTTGCAGGCGCCGAAGCCGGCGACCACCTGCTACACCCTTTCCGTTGATACGCCGGACGCTGTCGGGGAAGCGGCGGTGGCGGCGAAAGCGCCTCTCCTTAAAATGAAGCTCGCGGGCGACGGCCTCGATGCGGAGCGGATCGCTGCGGCTTCGGACGCGGCGCCCGGCGCGCGCTTCGTCCTCGACGCGAACGAAGGGCTCGATGCGGCCGGCCTCGATGACCTCCTCGCGCGCCTCGACGTCGCGCGTATCGCGATGATCGAGCAGCCCCTGCCGGCCGACGCCGACGCCGCGCTTGCGGACGTGAGATCGCCGGCTCCGCTCTGTGCGGATGAAAGCTTCCATACGGCTGAGGATATCCCGCGCCTCGCCGGGCTCTACGACGCCGTCAACATCAAGCTCGACAAGACGGGCGGCCTCACCGGGGCGATCGCTGCGGCGCGGGCGACCGAGGCGGCGGGCCTCCGGATCATGATCGGCTGCATGGTCGGCTCGTCCCTCGCCATGGCGCCCGCAGCGCATCTTGCGCCCCTAGCCGCGGTCGTCGATCTCGACGGCCCCCTTCTTCTCGCTGAGGACGACGCTTCGCCTATCCCCTATGCGGGAACGCTCATGGGCGCGCCGCCGCCGGCGCTCTGGGGCGGACCGTCATCCGCATGAGGACGAGCGCGGCGAGAGCCGCAACCGCGCCGAGCCCCGCGCAGAGGGCGTAGGCGGCGAACGCGCCCGATTGCTCGAACAGCGCGCCCGCGACAAGGGTCGCCGCCCCGGTCAGCGCGCCGACGCCGAAGGTTGAGATGATCGTCATCGCCGTCGCCCGCGCGTCGGGCGCGAGGCGGCCCGCCGCCTCCACCGAGCCGAGATGCACCGCCGCGAACGTCAGCGCATGGAGCGTCTGGAGACAGAAAAGCGCAGCGAGCGGCGGCTCCAGGCCGGTTGCGAGCCATCGGCCGCTCGCGGCGAGGCCGCCGATCGCGATCAGCGCGGACGGGGCGAAGCGAGCGATGAGCCGGCGCCCGTTCGCGAGAAGAACGATCTCCGCAATCACCCCCGTCGCCCACAGCGCGCCGACAGTCGCCGCGTCGTAGCCGAGGGACGTCCAGTGGAGGATGGAGAACCCGTAATAGGTCGCGTGCGCCGCCTGTCCCGCCCCTGCGGCGAAAACGAGAAGGAGGAACGGCCGGTTGCGAAGGAGACCGCGGGCGGCGGCGAATGAGCTCGGCCGCGTCGCGCTCTCGCCCCGCCGCGGCAGCCGGCTCGCCGCGAGCGCCATCCCCGCGCCCATCAGAACGAGCCAGAAGACACCCGCCTCGAAGCCGAGCCGGGCGATCAGATAGCCGCCGCCAAGGTTGGCGCAGATGAACGCCGCCGAGCCGACGGCGCGCACGCGCCCGTAGCGGAGCCGCCCCGCCTGTTCTTCCGCGATCGCCGCCGCGTCCGTCATGGGAATGACGACCCCGAAGGCGAAGAGCGCGAGAACGGCGCCGGCGCCGGCGACGACGCCGCCCGGGGCGCCGGGAAGGAGATAGGCGCCGCAGCCGACGAGAGCGGCCCCGCCGCAAACCCCGGCGCCGAGCCCCATCTGCACCCGCCGGGTTCGCCCGCTCGCATCGGCGAAGGCGGCGAGCGGCGGCCCGAACAGAAGCCGGGCGATCAGGGCCCCCGCCATCACGGCGCCGATCGCCGTCGGCGAGAGGCCGGCGTCGTCGAGAAGCGCCGTCAGAAACGGCAGCTGCACGCCGAGAAAAAGAAACTGCGCCGCATAGATCGCAGCGAAGCGCCCCGGTACGGAGCGGGCGGAGACGGGGGGCGTCGACATCGCGGGGTCGATGGGAGCAATCGCCGCCGAGCGCAAGGAGGTCGGAAATGAGAGGCTGGATCGTCGCAGGCGCGTTGAACGGGTTTCTCGCCGTCGCCCTGGGCGCCTTCGGCGCCCATGGGCTCGAGGATGTCGCGCCGCCCGAACGGCTCGCCGCATTCGAAACGGGCGCGCGCTATCACCTCGCCCACGCTGTCGCGATCCTGCTGGCCGCGTTGTTCCGGGACCGGGCTCCCAAAGCCGGGTTCGGTCGGGCCGCCGCCGGGTTCGCCCTCGGCTGTCTCCTCTTTTCGGGCTCGCTCTATGTTTACGGCGCAGGCGGTCCGCGCTGGGCGGCGATGATCACGCCCCTCGGCGGCCTCGCGTTTCTGGCGGGCTGGGCGCTCCTCGCCATCGCCGGCCTCAGGACCGGGCGCGGCGCAGCATAGAAAACTGGCGAGTTTCCTCAATATCGCCTAAGGCGCGCGAATGTCCGAGAACACCTCGCTTTCCGCGCCCGCTGCGCCGGGCGCGCGCCCCGATCTTGCGCCGGAAGCCTCCGCGCCCGCGACAACGGCGCCGCTTCGCATTCTGATGACGTCCTACCGGTCGAACCCGCGCTCCGGCGGCCAGGGCGTCTTCATGCGCCACATCACCCGCGCGCTGGTCGAACTCGGCCACCATGTCGACGTCGTCTCGGGCCCGCCTTATCCCGACCTTGATCCGCGGGTGCGCCTCGTCCGCCTTCCCTCCCTTGATCTCTACGCCCGGGAGAACTGGGGCTGGGGCTTCCTCGACGCGCGAAACGGGATCGACGCCTACGAATATTTCGCCCACCTCACAGGCCGCCTCGGCGAGCCCTACACCTTCGGAGAGCGCTTCCGCCGTTGGATCCGCGACCATGCAGAGGATTACGACGTCGTCCACGACAACCAGACCTTGAGCTGGGGCGTGCTGGCGGCGCGCGAGCACGGCCTGCCCGTCGTCGGGCAGATGCATCACCCGATTACGGTCGATCGCGATCTCGCCCTTGACGCTGCGAAGGGTTTTCACTGGCGCAAATGGGGCCTCCGGCAACTGATCCGTCGCTGGCACGGCTTCCTCCCCATGCAAATGAAAGTCGCCGCGCTGGTCGATGAACGCGTGACGATCACCGACGCGACGAAGCGCGATTTCGCCCGCGAATTCCGCCTCGATGAAAAGACCATCACCCGTGTCCACCTCGGCGTCGATCTCGACATCTTCCGGCCGACCGATGTGGAGCGCTCTGACGACCTTCTTGTCTGCACCGCGAGCGCCGACGTCGCCCTCAAAGGCCTCATCCACCTCATTGAGGCCATGGGCCTTCTGAAAGAGACGCACCCGGAGGCCCGGCTCACCGTCGTCGGCGCCCTCCGGGACGGTCCGACGAAGCGTCGGCTGGAGGCGCTCGATCTCGGCGAGCGAGTGAATTTCGTGTCCGGCATCTCCGACGAAGCGCTGGTGGATCTCTACAACCGCGCCGCCGTCGCGGTCGTTCCCTCCCTCTACGAAGGGTTCGGCTTGCCCGCGGGCGAAGCGATGGCCTGCGGCGCGCCGGTCGTCGCAACGGACGGCGGCGCGCTGCCGGAGGTCGTGGGCGATGCGGGCCGCGTTGTGGCGGCGAAGGACCCTCGGGCTCTCGCGGCGGCGATCGGCGGCCTCCTCGACGATCCGGCCGAGCGCGCCGTCCTCGCCGCGCGCGGGCGCAACCGCGTCGAGCGGCTTTTCAACTGGCGGCGGTGCGCCGAAGAAACCGTCGCGGTCCACAGAAAAGCGATCGCGAAACGCACTGGATGCTGACGGTCAGAATGGATCGCCTCGCGCCGGGCCGGGCCGCCCGGGCGCTTGATCTCGGCTGCGGCCGCGGCCGGCACGTTCATGCGCTCTATACGGAGGGGCTGGACGTCGTCGGCCTCGACCTCGCTTTCGACGACGTCGGCGCCGCCCGCGACGGCCTCGGCGGGTTCGCAGATCGGGAACCCGCCGGCGCCTGGGCCGGATGGACCGTCGGCGACGCGCTGGCGCTCCCCTTTCAGGACGGCGCTTTCGACGTCGTAGTCTGCTCCGAAGTGCTGGAGCACATCCCCGATTATCGCGCCGCCATCCGAGAGATCGCCCGGGTGAGCGCCCCCGGCGCCCGGCTCGCCATCACCGTGCCGCGGGCGTTCCCCGAATGGCTCTGCTGGCGGCTGACGGACAATTATCCCCATACGCCCGGCGGCCACATCCGCATTTTCGACGAGCGCGAGCTCCGCGCGGACGCCGAGCAGGAAGGCTTTCTCTATCGCTCCAAGAGCTTCGCCCACGGCCTCCACTCGCCCTATTGGTGGCTGCAATGCGCGGACTGGGGAAACAAAGACGAAAGCAAATTGGTCGCGGCGTACAGACGGTTCCTTGAATGGGATATTCTGGAGCGTCCCGCCCTCACCCGCACGCTCGCCCGGCTCGCGGACCCTCTGATGGGGAAATCCGTCGCGCTCTATTTCACCCGGGCGAGGCCGGCGTGAAGCGACTTACCGACTACCGCGCATCGGCGCAGCGCATTCTGGACCTGCAGCGGGCGGACGGCTCTGTTCCGTGGGTGGATGCGGGCGTTTTCGATCCCTGGAACCACACCGAAAGCCTGATGGCTCTCGCCGTCATGGGCGATATCGATGCGGCGCGTCTCGGCTTCCGGCATCTTGCAGAAACACAGAACCCGGACGGCTCCTGGTGGTGCGATTACGGCAACGCCGCGCCCCTCGAGGACGGCGAGAAAATGGCCGACGCCGACAGGCCGCGGGTGCGCGACACGAACTACGCCGCCTACCCCGCCGTCGGCCTCCTGCACTATCTTGAGGCGACGAACGATCTTTCCTTCGTGAAAGCCTTGTGGCCGATGGTCGATAAGGCGATCGGCTTCGTTCTCGAACAGCAGTCGTCCGAGGGCGACATAAGGTGGGCCGCCGAAGGCGACGCCGCGGAGATCGACGACGCCCTGGTGGCCGGCAACGCCTCCATCGCCTTCAGTCTCCAGGCTGCAACGCGCCTCGCCGAGCGTCTCGGGCGGGACCGGCCCGGCTGGGCGCCCGCCCGCCTACAAATCATCGGGGCGTTGCGTGAGAAACCGTACCGCTTCGATCGCCGGTGGGACTCCAAGGCGCATTACTCGATGGACTGGTACTATCCCGTCCTAGGCGGCGCGCTGACGGGCGCGGCGGCGGACGCGCATCTCGACGACCGATGGTCGGAATTCGTCATCGAGGGCGTCGGGGTCAAATGCACCAGCCGCGAGCCCTGGGTGACAGTGGCTGAGGCCTGTGAACTCGCGATGACGCTCCTCAAATGCGGGCGTGCGGACGAGGCGGCGGCCGTTCACGACTGGCAGCACCAGCATCGCGATGAGGACGGCTGCTACTGGATGGGTTGGCAGTACGAAGAGGAAGTCTTCTGGCCGGCGGACAAGCCGTCCTGGACCGCCGCAGCGGTCATCCTGGCCGCGGACGCGCTCTATGGCTGGACGGAGGCGAGCGCCCTCTTCACCGGCGTTCAGGCGGCTCCGATGCGCCTGAAGCGGGCGAGCGAGCGCACCATGCCGAGATCTTCATAGAGACCCGACGCTTTTGCGAGCTGATAGATCTCGAAGGGCGGGCGGCCGCCGTCCTCCGGATTGGGGAAGACGTCGTGAATGGCGAGGACGCCGCCGGGCGCAAGGTGCGGCGTCCACAGACGGTAGTCGTTGAGCGCCGCCTCCATCGTATGGCCCCCGTCGATAAAGAGAAATGAGAGGGGCGTGCGCCAATGCTGCGCGACGAGGGCGGAGGGGCCGACCAGCGCGACGACCGCCCCTTCCAGCCCCGAGCGCCGAATCGTCCGGCGAAACTCCGGCAAAGTATCGAGAGCGCCCGCCTCTTCGTCCCAGAGGTCGGGATCATGATACTGCCAACCCGGCTGGTTTTCTTCGGAGCCGCGATGATGATCGACGGCGAAAAGAACGCCGCCGACGGCCTTCAGCGCCGAACCGGTGATGAGGGCGGACTTTCCGCAATAGGAGCCGATCTCGACGGCGGGTCCGGACGCGCCCTGCTCTAAGGCGATGGCGGCGAGCGCGTCGGCCTCCTCCGGATGCAGAAAGCCTTTGACCGTATCGGGATCGATCGCGGGGCGGGCGGCGTCAGCCACGCGAGGCGGTCTGGTACTCGCGGCCGGCGGCGCGGCCTTCTTCGCGGGAGACCGCGCTCATCGCATCCGCCGCTTCGCCGAGACGTTTCACGGCTTCGGTCAGGATGTCGTCGCTGCGAAACCGGGCCGCGCGGGCGTCCCCATAGCCCTTCTGTTCGAGAGCCCGGTAAGCCGAGCCGAACATGTCCCGGTGCACGCGGACGGCGCCGATCGCCTGTTGGACGAGGTCGAGGTCCTCGATGGTGATCCGCGGCTCGACGGCGACGAGGTTGAAAGCGGCGTCGGCGACGGCGTAGGCGGCGTCCGCCATCTGCAGGACGTCCTGCTCCACGGCGGCGACGGGATCGTTCGGATCAACGGCCTCGGCGATATAAACGTCGATCGCCTCGGCGCGGTTTTTCTCGATGTCCATTTTTGCGCCGAAGAAGATCATCGCCGCCCAATCGACGGCGTTCGGCTCTTTGGTGTCCGGCCAGGGCGTGTCGGACAATCGGTCTTTCGCCGCGATGAGCCCGGTGCGCAGGTCCGGCGACGGATCAGCCTCACCGAAGATGCTGACTTTCGCGCAGGAGGCGACGGCGAGGCAAACGAGGCTTCCGAGGAAGAACGCGCGGGCGGCGCGCGCAGGATTACGCATCATACTTCGGTCAGCTTCCGGTCGCAGCGGTTGCACAGGGCTCGGTCGCGCCATAATGGGAGATCGATCCAAAAATGTAAGGGGTTGCATGGCCGATCGTCGATCGCTCTACCCGCCCGTCGAGCCTTATGAAACCGGCCGGCTGAAAGTCTCCGATCTCCACGAGATCTATTACGAGGTGTCGGGCTCGCCGACGGGCAAGCCCGTCGTTGTCTGCCATGGCGGACCGGGCGGCGGCTCGACGGCGTCCATGCGGCGCTATTTCGACCCGCGCGCTTACCGCGTCGTCCTGTTCGATCAGCGCGGCTGTGGCCGATCGACGCCGCACGCGGAGCTTCGCGAAAACACGACCTGGGATCTCGTCGCAGATATGGAGAAGCTGCGCGCGCATCTCGGCGTCGATCGCTGGCAGGTCTTCGGCGGCTCCTGGGGCTCGACGCTTTCGCTCGCCTACGCCGAAACCCATCCCGACAGGACGACGGAGCTTGTGCTGCGGGGCGTCTTCACGATCCGCAAGGCGGAGATCGACTGGTTCTATCAGGCGGGGGCGGACTGGTTTTATCCGGACGCATGGGAACACTTTATCGCGCCGATCCCCGAAGATGAGCGCGGCGACATGCTGGGCGCCTATTACCGGCGCCTGACGGGCGACGACCCCGAAGTGCGGCGCGCCTGTGCGAAAGCCTGGAGCCAGTGGGAGGGCGGCGCCGTCTCGCTCCGCCCCTCGCCGGAGCGGGTCGCGAATTTCGGCGACGACCGCTTCGCTCTCGCCTTCGCGCGGATCGAGTGCCACTACTTCATGAACGGCGGGTTCTTCGAAACCGACAGCCAGCTGATCGACGATGTCGGCCGCATCCGCCATCTGCCGTGCGTCATCGCTCAAGGCCGGCACGACGTCGTGACGCCGATGCGCACCGCATGGGATCTCGCGAGAGCCTGGCCGGAGGCGACGCTCGAAATTATTCCGGATGCGGGCCACGCCGCCTCGGAACCCGGCATCGTCGACACGCTCGTGCGGGCGACCGACCGGTTCAGGAACTGACATGCGAAAAGAAGGGATCAGCATCCGTATACGGAACGCTGGCCCGTCTTTACCCCAGGAGCGGCGCAACGACGGCGCCGTAGATCAGGATCGCGCCGATCGCGATCGGACAGACCCAGCGCACCAGAAACCGCCAGCGCGCGAACCACGCTTCGGATTTGAAGCCGAGTTCTTCGCGCGCCGACGTCGCGGACACCGCCCAGCCGGCGAAGAGCGCGGTCAGGAACGCCGCGAGCGGCAGCAGGATGTTGCCGGTCAGCGTGTCGAAGAAATCGAGCAGGTTTTTGCCGCCGAGGAGCGGCACGGCGTCCGGCAGCGCAATCGCGCTGACCGGTGAATTCGGGTTCTGCGACAAAGCGTTCACGACGCCGATCGCAAAACAGATCGCCCCCAGAGTGATAGCAACGACGACCCGATGGTTCCCTTGTGACCGCTCATCGACATAGCTGACCGAGGCCTCAAGAAGCGCGATCGAGGACGTCACCGCGGCGAAGAAGGCGAGGATGAAAAAGACGAGCGCGACGATCCCGCCGCCAGGCATGGAGTTGAAGGCGATCGGCAGGGCTTGGAAGAGGAGCGTCGGACCGCCGGCCGGGTCGATGCCCGCCTGGAAGACGATCGGGAAAATGGCGAGACCGGCGAGCAGCGCGACGCCGGTGTCGGAAATCGCGACGAAGCGGGACGTCCTCGGAATGTCCGTATCTCGCGTCATGTAGGAGCCGTAGGTGATCATCATCGCCGAGCCGAGGCTCAGCGAGAAAAACGCCTGGCCGAGGGCGCTGACGATGATCGATCCGTCCGAGAGCGGCCCGATGAGCTCTCCCGGACGAACGCCGAAGAGATAGTTGATCCCGCGGACGGCGTCGCCGGTGAGAAGCGAGAAGCCGACCAGCGCCAGCAGCATCACGAAGAACGCCGGCATCATGAACTTCACCGCCGCCTCAATGCCGCCTTTCAGGCCGCGGGCGACGAGAAACACCGTCGCCGCCATGAAGATCGCGTGGAAGAGGATCATGCGGGGCGAATCAGTGAGGAGCGCGCCGAGCCGCGCGCCGATCGCGTCAGCGCCGTCGTTCGCAAAGGCCCCCGCCGCCAGCGCGCCGAGACCGTCGGTCCCGATGCGCGCCGCGAGATCGCCGACCAGCATCGCGATGTAGGCGAGCACCCAGCCGGCGATGACGGAGTAAAAGGTGAGGATCAGGAACGCGCCGATCATGCCGACCCATCCGAGGACGGACCAGGCGGGCGAAGCGCCTTC
>JBCBJX010000082.1:0-15188 GCA_038522735.1 Pseudomonadota bacterium | reverse complement strand
GTCGTCGGTTTCCTGGAGGGTTTCACCAAGACGCGGCGGGTGAACAACGCGGCCGACAACGTCACCGCAGCAGGCCGCCAGCTGGCGCGGGCGGAACAGGACCTCGCGCTTTACCTCGATCAGCTTGAGATGACCGGACAGAGCTACGCCCTGCCGCGGCTGTTCGATCTGGAGCGCCAGTTCCGCGAGCAGGGCTTCGGTTACGGCCCGACGGGCCCGGCGATCATTCCGGAGTTCTCCTCCAATCCGGGCGGTCAGGTCGCGGCGGCGCCGGCGGAGCTCGCCTCCCAGCTGAGCGCGGAGCACGCGAAATGGGCGGCGATCCTCGCCGCGCAGTCCGGAAACTAGGACGCGGCGACCATACGCCTCTCTGGAAGCGCCTTGTCTTCGCCATCCGGGTCGGCGACGATTTCATTAGAACAGCATCGACCCGGATGAGGCTCCCCATGATCGTCGCTCGCGCCGCCTTTCTCTCCCTCGCCGCCCTCGCCCTCGCCGCCTGCGGCGGTTCGGACGGCTCGGCGCCGAGCGCCTCCGAAAGCGCCGCCGCCTCGGACATCCTGCTCCCGGACGACATGATCATCGGCGCGGCGGACGCGCCGGTGACCATTATCGAATACGCGTCCGTTACCTGCCCCCACTGCGCGACGTTCCATTCGCGGGTCTATCCGACGATCAAGAGCGAGTACGTCGATACGGGGAAAGTCCGCTTCGTCTTCCGCGAGTTTCCGACCGCGCCCGCCAATCTCGCCATGGCGGGTTTCGTGATGGCTCGCTGCGTCGCCGAGCGCGCCGGCGAGGAACGGGAGGGCGAGGCCTATTTCGGTGTCGTCGGCGCCCTCTTCGCCTCCCAGTCGAGCTGGCTCTACGGCGAAAACGCCGACCCCCGCGGCGAGTTTCTGAAAGTCGCGGGCGAGGCGGGGCTTTCAGAGGCCGAGCTTGAGACGTGCCTCAGCAATCAGGAGACCGTCGAGACCATCGGCGCGATCATCGAGGACGGCCGCACGACCTACGATATCACCGGCACGCCCTCCTTCGTGGTCGATGGCCAGTTGGTGAAAAATCTCCGCACCGAAGAAGACTTCAAAAAAACGATCGAGGAGCGCCTCGCGGCCGCGTCCTGAAACGCGGCCGGGTCGGTCCGCGGCCGGGTCGGTCGCCTCTTGTGGCGGCGCGTTGATCACGCTCAGAATCTGACATGATGAACGACGCGCGCTCATCGGAGCGGCGTTTGAAGTTCAGGATGTCGCGCCTTGGTCGAATTCGTTTCTCTCCGCCTCACCGGCTTCAAGTCCTTCGTCGAGCCGACGGAGATGGAGATCCGTCCGGGCCTCACCGGCGTCGTCGGTCCGAACGGCTGCGGGAAGTCGAACCTCCTGGAAGGTCTGCGCTGGGTGATGGGCGCGAACTCGGCCAAGGCGCTTCGCGGCGCCGGCATGGAGGACGTCATCTTCTCCGGCGCCGGCTCGCGGCCCGCCCGCAACTGGGCCGAGGTCGGCCTCGTCCTCAACAACCCTGACCGCGACGCGCCGGCGCCTTTATCCGACGAAGCCGAGCTGGAGGTGACGCGCCGGATCACCCGGCATGAGGAAGGGGCGTCTTCGCTCTACCGCGTTAACGGCCGGGAGGTCCGCGCCCGGGACGTGCAGGTGCTGTTCGCCGACGCCTCCTCCGGCGCGAACTCCGCCGCCCTCGTCCGGCAGGGCCAGGTCTCCGACCTCATCCACGCGAAGCCCCAGAACCGGCGGCGCATTCTCGAGGAGGCCGCCGGCATTGCGGGCCTTCACGCCCGGCGCCGCGAATCGGAACTCCGCCTGAAAGCCGCGGAAGTAAATCTCGCCCGCCTCGACGACGTCATCGGCGAGCTTGAAGCCCAGAAAACCGCCCTCGCCCGCGCCGCCCGGCAGGCGGCGAAGTACAAGGCGCTCTCGGCGGACATCCGCTCGGCGGAAGCGCTTCTTTCGTTCCTGCGCTGGCGGGATGCGGGGCTTGAGGTCGAAGCGGCGCAAACAGCCCTCGACGACGCGATCGCGGCGGCGTCCGAAGCGGCGGCGGCGGCTTCGGCGGCGATCGGGGCGCGGGACGCGGCGCGGGCGGGCGTCGAGCCGGCCGCGGACGCCGCGCGCGAGGCGGCTGGCGTGCGCGACGCCGCCGAACGCGAGCGCCGAGAGGTCGCCGCGGAGATCGCGCGCTCCGAAGCCGAAGCCGAACGCCTCGCCGCCGATCATGCGCGCACTACGGACGACCTCGCCCGCGAGCGACGCCTCGCCGGCGACGCCCTGGAGACGCTCTCGAGCCTGAAGAACGAGGCCGCTTCTCTCGACGAAAAAGAGCGCTCTGAAGCCGACCGCGTCGCCGAAGCGCGCACCGCGAGCGAGGCCGCCGCCCGACGCCTCGCCGAACGCGAGGCGGAACTCGAGCAAAAATCCGCCCTCGTCGCAGCCCTCGACGAGCGCCGCGCGGCTGCGACGGCCGCCCGCGCGAGCACCGCCCGCGCCGCCGGCGCCGCGATGAAGCGCCTCGCCGACGCCAAAATGGTGCTCACCGCGGCGCACGACGCCGCTCCGCCGACGGACGTTCTGGAAAACGCGGCCCGCGAAAAGGCCCGCGCAGAATCAGCCCTCGCCTCCACCGAAGAACGCCTCGCGGAGACCCGCGACGCCCTCGCCGCCTCCGACGCCGCGACGAACGCGGCCGAGGGCGAACTGCGCGATCTGGAAAAGCGGCGGATCAAGCTGGACGCCGAGATCGACGCCCTGTCGGAACTCATCCGCGACGGCGCAGACGCCGATTTCCCCGCCCTCATCGAGGACATCACCGTCGCCCCTGGCTATGAGAACGCCCTCGCCGCCGCCCTTGGCGACGAACTTATGGCCTCAACCGAAAGCGAAGCGCCGAATTCCTGGTCCGATCACGGCCGAAACCCCGCCCCGGCTCATCTGCCGGCGCAGGCGGAGCCCCTGTCCGCCCACGTCCGCGCGCCCCTTCAGTTGCGCCGGCGGCTTGCCGCAATCGGCGTCGCCCCCGCGGAGCTCGGCGGCGCGCTGCAGTCGCTGCTCGCGCCCGGCCAGCGCCTCGTCTCGAAGGAAGGCGATCTTTGGCGATGGGACGGGTACGTCTCCCGCGCCGACGCCCGCACCGCCGCCGCGGTCCGCCTTGAGCAGCGCAACCGCCTCGCCGCCCTGCAGGAGGACGCAGACGCCGCCACCGTCCTTTGCGACCGGGCGCGGCGGGTCTATCAGGAGCGAAGCGCGCTCCGCCGGGACGCCGCCGCCGCCGCCGAAGGCGGAGCGCGCGCCGTCGCCGCCGCCCGCCGGGAGGTCGACGCGACGCGCCTGAAACACGCCGATGCGACCCGCGAAGCCGAACGCGCCGCCGCCCGCATTCAGTCCGCGGAGGACGCTCACACTCAGATCGCCGTCGACTGCGCCGCCTCGGTCGCCGAGGCGAAACAGGCCGCCGCCAACGCCGAGCTCATCCCCGAAAATGCAGCGCTGAAGGCCGACGCCGAGGCCGCCCGGTCGGGCGTCGCCAGGCTGCGTGGCGAGGCGGCGGAGCTGCGGGCCGTTTCAGCCGCCCTCGGCCGGGAAGCTGAAACCCGCCGCACACGGATGGAGGAGGTTGCAAGCCAGATCGCCTCGTGGTCGCGCCGCGCCGAGGACGCGGCCGAGCGGGTCGAGGGGCTGGAGACCCGAACCGCGGACATCACCCTGGCCCTGGAGACCGCCCGCGCCGCGCCCGCCGCTATGGAAGAGCGCGCCGCCGCCGCCGAAACGCGCCTCGCCGAGGTCGACGGCCTGCGCGGCGCCGCCGAAGCGGCGCTGTCTCAGGCGCGGGAGAACGCGCAAACCGCCGAAAGCGCCGTCGCCGCCGCCGAAGACGCCCGCATGGAGGCGCGCGAGCGCCGCGCCCGGCGCGAGGCTGAGCACGAAGCCGCCCTCGCCCGCCTTCAGACGACGGAGGAGGAGGCCCGCGCCCTCAGCGACGGCGACCCGCAATCCCTTGTCGCGGCCGCCGGCCTCGAGCCCGACGCCGACCTCCCCGAACGCGAGACGCTCGAGGAAGACCTTGAAAAAGCCAAGCGGGACCGAGACCGCCTCGGCGCGGTGAACCTCCGCGCCGAAGAAGAAAGCGCCGAAATCGCCCAGCGTCTCGACGACATCCTCTCCGAACGCGAGGACTGCGACGAGGCGGTGCGAAAGCTGCGGGGCGCCATCTCCACCCTCAACAGGGACGGCCGCGCGAAGCTGATCGAGGCCTTCGAGAAGGTGGACGCGAATTTCCGCCAGCTGTTTGAGAAGCTCTTCGGCGGCGGCCGCGCCGAGCTGCGCCTCGTCGACGCCGAGGACCCTCTGGAAGCCGGCCTTGAGATCTTCGCTTCGCCGCCGGGCAAGAAGCTCTCCTCCATGGCGCTCATGTCGGGCGGGGAGCAGGCGCTGACGGCGTCGGCCCTTATTTTCGCGGTGTTTCTCGTCAATCCGGCGCCGGTCTGCGTCCTCGACGAGGTCGACGCGCCGCTCGACGATGCGAACGTCGAGCGCTTCTGCATGCTTCTCCATGAGATGGCCGCGACCGCCTCGACGCGTTTCATCATCATCACCCACCATGCCCTCACCATGTCGCGCATGGACCGGCTCTACGGGGTGACGATGGTCGAGCGGGGGGTGAGCCGGCTCGTCTCGGTCGACCTGACGCGGGCAGAACAACTTGTCGCAGCCGAATAGCCGGCCGCATTCGGCGCCCGGAAGCCCAGAAAAAACAGCGCCTTAAGCAACGGTCGCCGTTTCTTGACGCCCATAGCGGCCATGGATAGGGTCCGCGCGATTTTTGCGGGGTTCCGGGTTTCCCGGGCCTTGCGGAGAGCTCGCCCATGGCGGACGACCACGACACCCCGTCCGACCCGCCCTCGCTCGACGCGTTCGCGAAACGCCTGGAAGAGGCCCGCGCCAGCCGGCGCTCGGCTTCTAAAGGCGTATGCGGAGGAGACGGCGGAGCCCCGAGTTCCGGCAGCGGAATGGGGGTCGGATTCAAGATCGCGACCGAGCTGGTCGCGGCCTTGTTCGTCGGGGTCGGCCTCGGGTTCGGGTTCGACACTTTCGCCGGGACCTCGCCGCTGGGCGTTCTCATCGGCTTCGGGATCGGGATGGCGGCGGGGTTTTTGAATGTCCGCCGCGGCATGACGCAGATGTCCGACGAGGCGCAAGACGGCGCAGCGCAGGACGACAGTGAGGCGGGTCCGCCCGCAGGACGAGGTGAGGCGTGAACGGATTTAACGGGCTCCCGACGGTTCCGCAGCCGATTGCGGCCGGGCCGATGGAGCAGTTCGAGATCCTCCGGATCGTGAACCTGCGCCTCTTCGACTCGATCGACATCTCCTTCACGAACTCATCGCTCTGGATGACGATCGCTGTCGCCGTCGCGATCGCGTTCTTCACAGCGGCTTCGCGCGGGCGGGCGCTCATCCCCTCCCGCGTCCAGTCGATGGCGGAGATGGTCTACGAGTTCGTCTCCGGCATGATGCGCGACCTCCTCGGCGACGAGGGCAAACCGTTCTTCCCGTTCGTCTTCACGCTCTTTCTCTTCATCTTGCTGACGAACGCGTTCGGCCTCCTGCCGACGGTTCCGGGCATCGCCCACGAATTCCACACCTTTACGCCGACGAGCCACATCATCGTCACCTTCTTCCTGGCCTGTCTTTCGATCGGCCTCGTGCTGATAGTCGGCCTCGTGAAGAACGGCCTCGGCTTCCTGAAGCTGTTCGTCCCCTCCGGCGTGCCGCTCCCGATGTATCTTCTCGTGACGCCGATCGAGATCGTCTCGTTCCTGTCGCGACCGATCAGCCTGTCCGTGCGTCTGTTCGCGAACATGTTCGCCGGCCATACGCTGTTGAAAGTCTTCGGCGGTTTCGTCGCCTCGCTCCTCGCGGTCGGCGGCGTCGGCTTCCTCGGCGCGCTGGTCGCCCTCGCGGCGACATCCGCGATGACGGTGCTCGAAATCCTCGTCGCGGGCCTTCAGGCCTACGTTTTCGCGATCCTCACGACGATCTACATCAAGGACGCTCTCCACCCGGCGCACTGACGCCGCCCCGCTTCCCGGGCGACCGGGATCTCAGACCGCCAACCAACCAACACAACGATTTTCAAAGGAGTACGGAACATGGACGCGGAAGCCGCGAAATACATCGGAGCCGGTCTCGCCACCCTGCCGCTCGCAGGCGTCGGCGTCGGCCTCGGCATCATCTTCGGCAACTTCATGTCGGGCGCCCTGCGCAACCCGTCGGCCGCGCCGAGCCAGCAGGGCTCGCTCTTCCTCACCTTCGCGCTGACGGAAGCGACGGGCCTCTTCGGCCTCCTCATCTCGTTCCTCATCCTCTTCGGTTGAGGAAGGGGCGGACGCATCTCGCGTCCGCTGACGAAACGCGGGGCTCGGCGCGATGCGCGGCGAGCCCGAGCTTTCTGAAGACGTCGGCCGACCGCGCCCTTAAACGCGCGCAAGGCCCTGGAGACAGGCCATGAGCGTTCTCACGACCGCCCTTCTCGCCGCCGAGGAAGCCGCGTCCGGCGGCCTGCCGCAGCTCGACACCTCGACCTATGCGAGCCAGATCTTCTGGCTGATCGTCACCTTCGGCGTCCTCTACTGGTTCATGTCGTCGATCGCCCTGCCGAGCATCGGCGGCGTGATCGAGGAGCGTTCGGACCGCATCGCTGCCGATCTCGACGCGGCGGCGGAGCTGAACGCCGAAGCCGAAGCCGCCGAGCGCGCCTATGAGCAGGCCCTCGCCGACGCCAAGGCGAAGGCGTCGGCCATCGCCGCGGAGACCCGCAAGGGCATCGACGAGGACATCGCCAAGATGCAGGCGGAGACCGAAGAGCGGCTGGCGGCGAAGATCGATGAAGCCGAAAAGCGCATCGCCAAGGCCCAGGAAAACGTCGGCGAGGCGGTGCGCGCCGCGGCGACGGACGTCGCCGGGGCTCTCGTCGCAGCCCTCATTGAAGAAACGCCGAGCGACGACGCCGTGAAACGCGCCGTTAACGCGGCGGACGCATAAGGAACGTCCCCATGCTGATCATCCTGCAGGACCATGGCGACGGACACGGCGAAACCGACCTGACCGAAGAACTCGCCGAAGCGACCTCCGACGATCATGGCGGGGCCTACAACCCGCTGGAAGACGCCGGCTTCTGGGTCGGCCTCGCCTTCGTCATCGTGATCGCTTTCGCGGTGTCGCGCGGCGTCTTCAAACAGCTCGCCGGCATGCTGGACAAGCGCGCCCAGAACATCGCCGACGAACTCGACAAGGCCCGCCGTCTTCGGGAAGAAGCGCAGGAGCTGCTCGCCCGCTATCAGCGCCGCCAGCAGGACGCAGAGACGGAAGCCGAAGACATCATCGAGCAGGCGAAGCGGGACGCGAAGCGCCTCGAACAGGACGCTCGCGAGAAGCTGACCGAGCAGCTGGAGCGCCGCACGAAGGCCGCCGAAGCAAAGATCGCGCGCGCTGAAGAGCAGGCGCTCGCCGAGGTGCGCGGCAAAACCGCCGAACTCGCCGCAGCCGCGGCCGAGGAGATCATCCGTGACCGCATGGACGCCTCGGCGCAGAACGCGCTTGTCGACCGCGCCATCGGCGAAGTGCGCGGCAAGCTGAACTGATTTGGGTGGCGACCGCCCTCGCCGCCCGCGACGTCCTGCGCTTCTGGTTCGTTGAGGCGGGCCCGGCGAGCTGGTTCCGCGGCGGCCCGCGCTTCGACGCCGAGATCCGCCGCCGCTACGCCGCTCTCCACGCCGCCGCGGAGCGGGGCCAATTCAGAGCGTGGGCGGAGGATGCAGGCTCCGGCCTCGCCCTTATCCTCCTCATCGATCAGTTCACGCGAAACCTGAACCGGGGCTCCGCAACAGCCTTCCGAAATGACGCTGAGGCTCTGAGGGTCGCGCGGCGGCTGATCCGTCTTGATAAGGATATTCTTCTACCGCCTGAACGACGGAGCTTCGTCTACATGCCGTTCATGCATTCAGAAGCGTTGAGCGATCAGGACGACTGCGTGCGGTTCTATCGCGAACGCATGCCGCCGGAGCAGTTCAATAGCTACAGCCTGCACCACCGCGCGATCATCGCCCGCTTCGGGCGCTTCCCCCACCGCAACGCGCTGCTCGGACGGCGTTCGACGCCGGCGGAGCTTCGCTATCTGAAGCAGGGCGGCTTCAATCCCGCACAGTGAGCCCCGCGCCGTTTCCTTGGGTTCGGCTTTGTCACCCCGCGGCTCGTCCGCGGGGCCCAGCTCCGGAAGCGGCAGCTCTACGGGTTGGGTGTTTAGGAGATGGGTCCCGCGGACAAGCCGCGGGATGACACCATTTGGAACGGCCGGCTTCGGATCTAACTCCGACAAACAAGCGGGGCCGTCACCCTCCGTACAGATAGGCTCCGCCGACCTCGATCGCTTTCTGGTAGGCGGGCCGCGCATGGATGCGTTTCAGGAACGCCTTGCAGTTCGGATACCGCACGTCGAGACCCGCCCGCGTCGCGGCGGCCTCCAGCGGAAAGCTCATCATGATGTCGGCGCCGCTTATCTCGCCGCTTGCGAACCATCCGGTTTCGGCGAGGGCGCCTTCCCAGTAGCGCATGTGGTTCTCAAGCTGGGGGTTCACGAAGCTCTTGAGGGCGCCGTCCGCGATCGCCTTGGTGATCGGACGCAACAAGGCCGGCCCGCCCGTCTCTCCCATCCGTGTGAAGACGAGCTTCATGAGGAGCGGCGGCATGGCGGAGCCTTCGGCGTAGTGCAGAAAATACCGGTACGCGTCGAAGGCGGGCGTCCCCTTCTCGGGAACGAGCCGGCCCTCGCCGTACGTCTCGATGAGGTGCTCGACGATGGCGCCGGTCTCCGCGTAGATCCGGCCGCCGTCCTCGATCACCGGCGATTTCCCGAGGGGGTGGACCTGCTTCAGCTCCGGCGGCGCGAGCATCGTCTCCGCGTCGCGCTCATAGCGCTTCACCTCGTAATCGAGGCCGAGCTCCTCAAGGAGCCAGAGAACCCGCTGGGAGCGCGAGTTATTGAGGTGGTGGATCGTGATCGCCATACGCCTCGCCCGTTCGACGACCGGATACGCGCCCGGCCGTTTTCTTCCATCGACGACGACGTAGACCAAAGACCTCAGAAGTCCGCCAGCGCCGCCTGCAGCGACGCCGACGCGGGCCTCACTCCGCCGCCTGGGCGGGCGCGGGCTCCACGTATCTGAGGACCGGTTTGCGCGCCGCGGCGGTCTCGTCGAGGCGCCGGCGGGGGGCGAAGACCGGCGCGGCGGCGAATTTCTCCACGGCCCCGCCCGCCTTCGCCTCGCGGGCGAGGGAGAGGAGCGCGTCGCAGAAGAGGTCGAGCTCCCGCTTCGATTCGGTCTCCGTCGGCTCGATCAGCATGGCGCCGTGAACGACGAGCGGGAAATACATCGTCATCGGATGGTAGCCCTCGTCGATCATCGCCTTGGCGAAATCGATCGTAGCGACGCCGGTGCCGTCGAGGAACGAATCATCGAACAGCGCCTCGTGCATGCAGAAGCCGGGGAAAGCCGGCGTCATCTCCGCCGACAGGCGCTTCTGCACGTAGTTGGCGTTGAGGACCGCGTCCTCGGAGGCCTGGCGCAGCCCGTCGGAGCCATGGCTCATCATGTGCGACAGGGCGCGGACGAACATGCCCATCTGCCCGTGAAAGGCGGTCATGCGGCCGAAAGGCTGGGCGCCCTCCACCACCTCGGAGGCTTCGGCGCGGCTTTCGGCGAGGTGGTGGCCGTGGGGGCCGAACACCACGAAAGGCACCGGCGCGAAGGGCGCGAGGGCTTCCGACAGCACCGTCGGGCCTGAGCCCGGGCCGCCGCCGCCATGGGGCGTTGAAAACGTCTTATGCAGATTGATGTGCATGGCGTCGACGCCGAGATCGCCCGGCCGCGCCTTGCAGACGATGGCGTTGAAATTCGCGCCGTCGCAATAGAAATAGCCGCCCGCCTCGTGCACGGCGTCGGCGATTTCGCGGATCTCCCGCTCGAAGAGGCCGCAGGTGTTGGGGTTCGTCACCATGATGCCGGCGACGTCCGGGCCGAGCTTCGCTTTGAACGCCTCGAGGTCGACGCGGCCGTCCTCCGTCGCCGGAATATCATCGACGGTGAAGCCGCACTGGACGGCGGTCGCCGGGTTCGTGCCGTGGGCGGATTCAGGCACGAGAACGCGTTTGCGCGTCTCCACCTCGCCGCGGGCGACGAGCGCCGCCTTGATCGCCATCATGCCGCAGAGCTCGCCATGGGCGCCGGCCTTCGGCGACATGGCGACGGCGGGCATGCCGGTGAGCGTCTTCAGCCAATGGGCGAGGGTGTCGATCAGTTCGAGGGCGCCCTGCACGGTTTTTTCAGGCTGCAGAGGGTGGATGTCCGCGAACCCAGGCAGCCGCGCCATTTTTTCGTTGAGGCGCGGATTATGCTTCATCGTGCACGATCCGAGGGGGAACGGCCCCATGTCGATTGCGTAGTTCTTCTGGCTGAGGCGCACATAGTGGCGCATGGCCTCCGGCTCGGCGAGACCGGGAAGCCCGATTTCGCCTTCGCGCTCCAGCCCGCCGAGGCGCGACGGCGCGCCCGTCGGCTCGTCGAGATCGACGCCGGAGCGGCCGGCGTCGCCGATCTCGAAGATAAGCGCCTCTTCGATTTCAAGCGCGCGGTTGCCGGTGAAAGTGCGCTTTTCGTTCGCGCCGATATTGGTCGGCCGCGTCGGGCGGCCCTGATCGTTCATGGCCATGGCTTACAGAACCTCTTTCAGCGCCGATGCGAGGGCGGCGATATGGTCGTCCGTGGTCGTCTCCGTCGCAGCGACGAGCAGCACGTTCTCCATCTCTGGATTATCGGGCCACAGACGGCCGCCGGGCACGCCGGCGAGAACGCCGCGGTCGGCGAGCGCGTCGACGACGCCCTCGGCGTTCTTCGGCAGGCGGACGGCGAATTCGTTGAAGAACCGGTCCGTCAGCATCTCAACGCCCGGAACCGCCGCCACGGCGTCATAAGTCCGGCACGCTGCTTCATGGTTGAGGCGCGCGAGCTTTTTCAGGCCCGCCTCGCCGAGGAGCGACATGTGGATCGTGAAAGCGAGGCAGCATAGGCCAGAGTTGGTGCAGATGTTCGACGTCGCCTTGTCCCGGCGGATGTGCTGCTCGCGGGTTGAGAGGGTGAGGACGAAGCCGCGCTGGCCCTCCGCATCCGTTGTTTCGCCGCAGAGACGGCCGGGCGCCTGGCGCACGTATTTCTGGCGCGTTGCGAAAAGGCCGACATAGGGCCCGCCGAAATTCAAGGCGTTGCCGATCGACTGGCCCTCGCCGACCACGATGTCGGCGCCCATCTCGCCGGGGCTCTTCAAAGCGCCGAGGGAGACGATCTCCGTCACCACGGCGACGAGAAGCGCGCCTTTGGCGTGGGCTGCTTCGGCGATGGGCGCGAGATCGCGCACGCGGCCGAAGATGTCCGGCGTCTGAACAACCACGCAGGACGTATCGTCGTCGATGAGACCGATGAGATCCTGAGTTCCGTCCGCATCCGGCCCGAGGCGGAGCACCGTGTCGCCGACAAGTTCGGAATTCGTCCGCGTCACCGCGGCGTAGTGCGGGTGGAGGCCGCCGGAGAGGACGACCTTCGACTTTTTCGTCACCCGCCGCGCCATGAGGGCGGCTTCAGCCGTCGCCGTCGAGCCATCGTACATGGAGGCGTTGGCGACATCCATGCCGGTGAGCGCCGCCACCTGGCTCTGGAACTCAAAGAGATATTGCAGCGTCCCCTGCGCCACCTCGGGCTGGTAGGGCGTGTAGGAGGTGAGGAACTCAGAGCGCTGAATGATATGATCGACTGTCGCCGGCACATGGTGCTTGTAGGCGCCGGCCCCGACGAAGAAGGGAACCGACGACGCCGGAACGTTCTTCGAGGCGAGGCCGGCAAACGCCCGCTCGACCTGCAGCTCACCTTGACGGCGGGGCAGGTCGATCTCCGGGTTCAACGCCTCGTTTGGGACATCCTCGAAAAGATCGTCGATCGCGCTCGCGCCGACGACGGCGAGCATCTCGCGCCTGTCGGCGTCGTTTAAGGGGAGATAACGCATAAGCGGCTCAGCTTCCTGCAAACTCTTTGTACTGGGCTTCATCCATCAGGGCGTCGAACTCGGCGGGGTTCGAGGGCCTGATTTTCACGAACCAAGCGGCGCCCGCCGGGTCCTCGTTCACCTTCGCCGGATCCTCGACGATGGCGTCGTTGATCTCGAGGATTTCCCCCGAGATCGGCGCGTAGACGTCGGAGGCGGCCTTCACGCTTTCAACCACCGCCATGTCGTCGTTCTCCTTGAAAGACTTGCCGATATCGGGAAGCTCGACGAACACGACGTCGCCGAGCTGTTCGGCCGCATGCGGCGTGATGCCGACGACCGCGACGTCGCCCTCCATGCGGACCCATTCGTGTTCCTTGGTGAACTTCGTCGTCATGGCGATTTCTCCTAACCCCGATAATAGCGATGCGGCACGACCGGCATGTCGACCACTTCGGCCGGCTGCGGTTTTCCGCGGATGATGAGATGAACGGTCGTTCCGGTCGCCGCGTGGGCGGCGTCCACATAGCCCATGGCGACCGGCGCCTCCGCTGTCGGCCCGAACCCGCCGGAGGTGACGCGCCCGATGAGGGCGCCGTCCACTGACTGGATTTCAACGCCCTCCCGGGCCGGCGCGCGTCCGTCAGGCTTCAGACCGACCCTCAGTTTCGACGGACCGTACGCGTGCTGGCGGAGGATCTTCTCAGCCCCCGGAAAGCCCCCCTCCTCCCGCCGGCGCTTGCCGAGGGTGAACCCGAGATTGGCTTCGACGGGCGTCGTCGTCTCGTCCATGTCATGGCCGTAGAGGCAGAGGCCCGCTTCGAGGCGAAGCGAATCCCGGGCGCCGAGGCCGATCGGCTCGGCATCTCCATCCGCCAGGATCATCCGCGCCAAGTCCTCCGCGTTGGAATTGGGGACCGAAACCTCGAAACCGTCCTCTCCGGTATAGCCGCAACGGCTGACGAGCAGATATGCGCCGCGCCAGTCGTAAGGGCGCATCTCCATGAATTTCTGTTCGCCGACGCCCGGTATGATCCGCTCCAGAACGGCGGCCGCTTTCGGCCCCTGCAACGCCAGGAGCGCGCGGTCGTCCTGCACCTCAACGTTGACGCGATCGGCGATGTTCTCGCGCAGCAGGGCGTAGTCGCGCTCCTTCACCGCCGCGTTTACGACGAGAACCAGATAACCCTGGCGGTCCTCGCGTGCCGGGCGCGTAACCATCAGATCGTCCAGGACGCCGCCTTCTTCGTTCAGAAAGACCGTATAGCGAAGACCGCCTTTCTTCAGCTTGCGGATCTCGCCCGGGACGAGCGTCTCCAGCGCGGCGGCGACAGCCTCGTGCGCGCCCTCGGAGCCGAGGTCCGCCTCCTTCGTCTTCAGCCAGACCTGGCCCATATGGGAGACGTCGAAAAGCCCCGCTTTTTCGCGCGTATGCAGATGTTCTTTGAGGACGCCCGCCGGGTACTGCACGGGCATGTCGTAGCCCGCGAAGGGAACCATTTTCGCGCCGAACTCCAGATGGAGGGCGTGCAAAGGCGTGCGTTTCAGCGCGTCGGTCATCAAGGCGTCCCATGATCGGCTCGCCCCGAGATGGAGCGAAAACCCCGGCTGTCATGGGACCTGAGAGATTCCGCGGGAAAAAACGCGTCCCGCTTGCTCCTTCGGTGGGGCTCGCCTCTTCTGAAGGTCGCCCGCTTTCCAGCCTTTACGCTCGCATCCGGTCCCTGGCGCCTGAGAGTTTCCGGGGCGGTTGCTCCTTCGGCGGCGTGAGAGGTCTCACGCGCTCTCCCGGTTGCGAGTCGTGCTTTGCACTTCACAAGAATACGCCGTCGCGGGCAGCGGAGCAATCAGCTTGCGGCGCCGCGGCACGCCGCACAGAGGCCGGACATTTCAAGCCGCGCGTCGGCGAGGGCGAAGGCGTTCGCCTCGGCGACGTCCTTCACCCGCGCCTCCACGCCGCAATCGTCCACTTCCCGGGCGTCGCCGCAATTCCGGCAAATAACGAAGATCTGGCTCGCATGATCGTGCGCGTGGTCGCTTTCGCAGACGATGTAGGCGTTGAGAGCGTCGATCTTGTGGACAAGCCCCTTTTCCGTCAGCCCGTCGAGGGCGCGGTAGACCGTCATCGGCGCCTTCACCCCCTGCGGTTTCAGGGTTTCAAGAAGGTCGTAAGCCTTCTGCGGCTTCTCCGAGCTGGCGAGAGCGTCGAGCACGCGCTCTTCGTTACGCGTCAGCGCGAGCGTGGTTTCCGGGTCACGGGTCATGCGCGGAATGTCGTCCGAAGCGGGTGAAGCGGCAAGCGTCCGGTTTACGCGTGTGATTTTATCACGTAACGCAAACCCGGCTTATTCAGGGGTTAACGCCATGAAAACCACGCTTCTCGCCTCCGCCTCGGTCTTCGCCGCCGCCCAGGGGGCCGCCCTCGCCGCGAACGCCAACGCGGAACCATCGAACACCGATATCGTGGAAGGCGACCGGATCGTCGTCACCGCGTCGCCGCTGGCGCTGTCGGTGGATGAAACCATCATCGGCACGACGGTCATTTCCAAAGAAGAACTCGCGCTGAGCGCCCAAAACACCATTGCGGAGACCATCCGCCGCCAACCTGGGATTTCGTCGACCTACTTCGGCGCCGGCGCGAGCCGACCGATCATTCGCGGCCTTGGCGGCGACCGAATTCGCGTTCTCGATAACGGTATCGGCTCGATCGACGCGAGCGTGACGAGCCCAGACCATGCCGTCGCCGTCGATCCCGCCACAGCGGAACGCGTTGAGATCGTCCGCGGCGCCTCGATGCTGCTGTACGGATCTTCCGCAGCCGGCGGCGTCGTCAACGTCATCTCCAACCGAATCCCGACGCAAGTCCCGGAAGATGGCTTCGACGTCGGCATCACATCTGCGATTTCGACGGCCGACGACGGGTTTGACGGATCGGGCGACTTTGATCTGAAACTTGGCGATCTGAATGGCGGGGCGCTCGTGCTCCACGGCGACGCGTTTTACCGCGAGGCGGGCGACTATGACATTCCGGGCTTTGCTGAGTCCGCCCAGCTCCGCGCGGAAGAAGCCGCTGAAGAGGCTGCGGCAGGGCCTG
>JBCBJX010000081.1:0-15246 GCA_038522735.1 Pseudomonadota bacterium | reverse complement strand
GCGTCCGCCTCGCCGGTCGCCTCGGCGATCAGCGCCCGGGCGAGGGTCGTTTTCCCCGCGCCGAGACCGCCTTCCAGCAGGATCGCGTCCCCGGCCTTAAGATCGCGCGCAAGGGCGCGGCCGAGGGCCTCGGTCGCCGCGGGGTCCGGAAGCGCCATGCGTGTCATCCCCGCCCTCGTGGGATGCGCCCTCCGCCGCCGTCAAGGCGCCGCCGGCAGGCTGCGGCAAGTCGCGGGCGCGCGGCGCGCTGACAGACGCGAACGGGGGCGCTACACCGCCCTGACGCTAGAAGATCAGCAGGACCCGAAGACGCATGGCGAAGATCACCTACATCGAACATTCCGGCGAAGAACACGTCGTCGAGGCCCAGAACGGCATGTCCGTCATGGAGACCGCGCTGAAGCATTCCGTCCCCGGCATCGACGCCGATTGCGGCGGCGCCTGCGCCTGCGCGACCTGCCACGTCTATGTGGACGAGGCGTGGCGGCAGAAGGTCGGCGAGGCCTCGACCATGGAGGCCTCCATGCTCGACTTCGCCCACGACGCCAAAGAGAACTCCCGCCTCTCCTGCCAGATCAAGGTCTCCGACGATCTCGACGGCCTGGTGGTGCGCCTTCCGGAGTTTCAGGGCTGAGGCTTCATTCTTCGCTAACCATAGGCGCCGATACTCCCCCGCGACAGGCAGACGGCGAGGATCCCAGGCGCCATGGTTCGCACTACTCCTATTTTGCTCGCGCTCGCGATGGCGGCGCATCCCGCCCACGCGGGCGATCTCTACATCACCGTCGGCGGCGGCTACGCGACCGACATCACTGTCGATGATACGGACGCGAGCGGACGCTCTTTCGAGGCGGACTATGAAGGCGGTCTCGTCGCTACGGCCGGCCTCGGCTGGCGCAAGCGAACGCCGCGCGGCGCGGGCCTTCGTTTTGAGTTGAACGGTCGCTATTTCGTCGACGACTTCGCGCTTGAGGAGCTGACGCTGAACGGCGTCGGCGCCCAATCCGTCGATCGGACCCAGGATGTCTCGATCCAGCAGTTTGATACGTCGCTTGAGGCGAACGATCCCCTCGTCTTCGACGGCGAGGTCTCCGGCTACGACGTCGCCCTCATGGGCTATTACGACTGGACGATCGCCCGCGTGTTCCGGCCCTATTTCGGCGCAGGCTTCGGATACGGCGTCTACGAAGTGGATGCGACCGCGATCTTCCTCGACGGCGATCAGGATACGGTCACCGGCAACTGCATACTCGCGGGGGTTGTGACGGACTGTCTGGCCGGCGTCGGCTTCAGCCAGGAGGTCGACACATTCGTCGCGAAAGCGACAATCGGACTTGAATACATGCTTGGCAGACGGACGGCTGTCTTTGGCGAGGCGCGCTACGAGGCTGTGGTGAACGGCGATACGGACGCCACCGTCTTCGTTGGCGGCTCCCCGTCCCAGGCCGACGTCAATCTGAAGATGGCGGGGCCCGCCGCCTACGCGGGCGTCCGCTTCTTCTTCTAGGCTTTCGCCAGGTCGGCTATTGAGAGCGCGCTCGTCAGTTTGACGGGCGCGTTCTTCGTCTGTTCTATGGGCGGCATGGACGCCGCTCCGCCCGACATCGCGCCCGAAGCCCCGGCCGCGCGCCCCGACGTCACCCTCGCCGTGACGCGGGGCGTGGTTCGGCTTTTCCTCGATCATGGCTGGGCGCCGCTGACGGAGTTTCGCCTCGCAAGCGGCCGTCGGGTGGACGTCGCGGCGCTCGACAAAAAAGGCGGGCTCGTCTTCGCGGAGGTGAAGTCCTGCCGTGAGGACTTCGAAGTCGATGCAAAGTGGCCGGACTATCTCGGCTTCTGCGACCGGTTTTTCTTCGCCGTCGACGAGCGGTTCCCGACCGGCCTCCTGCCCGATGAGGCGGGTCTCATCTGCGCCGACGGTTTCGGCGGCGCGGTGGTGCGCGACGCGCCGGAGACGGGCCTCGCCGCCGCGCGGCGCCGGTCTGTGCTCCTCCGCTTCGCCCGCCAGTCCGCCCTCAGACAGTTCGGGGCGTGATCTGGTCGCTCGTCACCCAGCGGCTTGTCCGCGGGGTGACGCCTGAAGCTCCCGCCTCGTGGGCGAGAGCGCTTGCTCAGCGGATTTCGCTGACAATGATTTCGCCGAGTCCGAGATCAGCCACTTCCTCTTCGATCGCCGCACGGTCGCCGACGATGAGCCAGGTGATGGCGCTCGGTTCGAGAACCGCTTTCGCCGTCGCCGTGACCGATTGAGGCGTCAGCCGGTCGTACTGGGCTTTCAGCGTGGCCGGATAATCAAGCGGCCGGCCATAGCGGCCCGACGTCGTCAGGCTGCCGAGAACGTTCCCGGCGGTTTCGAAGGAACCCGGCAGTGAGCGGATCGCGTCGAGGGTGACGAGGCGCAGCTCGTCCGCTGTCGCCGGATTGTCGCCGAGATAGCCTTCGACCTCCTTCACGATCTCAGATAGGGAGGCGGCCGTTTTGTCCGTCTGCACCGGGGCGTAGACGAGCCACGGCCGCTGGCCTGCAGCGCCGAAGAGGATCGACCGGGCGCCGTAGGACCAACCTTTGTCTTCACGCAGATTGGTGTTGATCCGGGCGTTGAAGCTGCCCCCGAGGACGTCGTTCATTGCTTCGATGGCGATATTGTTTTCAGCGCCGGCGCCCGGCGCCAGATGGCCCGCGAGGATGAACGATTGCGGCGATCCCGGACGATCGACGATGACCACCTTCGGCGCGGTGGGTAGCGGAACCGCAGCGACGTTCTTTTCAGGTTTCGCGCCGCTCGGGGCGCGCCAGCCGCCGAACTTGTCTTCCAGGACATCGACGATCTCATTCAGGCCCGTATCGCCGACCACGTAGACGGTGGCGTTGTCCGGGCGCATCCACGACTGGTGGAAAGAAACGAGGTCTGAACGGGTCAGCGAGCTGATGGACTCCTCTGTACCGGAACCGGTGAGCGGCACGCCGTAGGCGTGATCTTCGCCATAAAGGAGCGGCGGCATGGTGCGCAGGGCGATGGCGATCGGCTGAGCTTTTTCCTGCTTGATCTGGGCGATCCAGCGCGAACGCAGCCGCTCGATCTCCTCCTCATCGAAAGCGGGGTCGCAGACGACGTCCGCCATGATGTCGATGCTCTCCTCCAGGTTCGCCGTAAGCGCGGAGAGGCGGACGGTCGTCACGTCGACGTTCGAGGAAACGCTGAGGTTCGCGCCGAGGCGTTCGAGGTCGCCCGCCAGTTCGAGCGCATCGCGCTTCCCGGCGCCTTCGTCCAGCATGGCGCCGGCGAAGGAGGCGACGCCGAGCTTGCCGCCCTGGTCCGCCGCATAGCCTGCATCGAACTGGATCGACATTTCAACGACGGGCACGGCGTCGCGCTTTGCGAACACCACCTCGAGGCCGTTCGACAGGGTCGCGGTCTGAATGTCCGGGAAGACGAGCTCCGGGCTCGTGTCAACGGCCGGCAGCGCCGTGCGGTCGGTTGCATCGGGGATCGTCTTATAATCCGGAAACGGCTTGATCGTCAGGGTGTGCGAGCCCTTGGTCAGCCATTCGCGGGCGGTCTGGGACACGTTGCGCGGCCCGGCCTCTTCCAGCCATTGAAGGCGCTGCTTATAGAAGCCTGGATCATCCGCATAAAGTTCGCCTTCGGCGAGGGTCACCGCCTTGCCCGAAAACCCGCCCACTTTCTCAAGTCCGCGGATGAGGCCGGCCGAGGTTTTCGTCGCGACGAGCTCCACCTCCTTGCGGGTCGGGCCTTTCGCGAGAAACTGCGCGATGGTCTCGTCCATGTCGGCTTCGACGGCGGCGACGTCCGCATCCGGTTTCACCGTCGCGATCACGCCGAAGATCGACGCCATCTCCAGGCCGAGGTTAAAGACCGAGATGTCGGATGCCGTCTGCTTGTCGTAGACGAGCTCCTTATAAAGACGGCTGTTCTTGCCGTCCCCGAGGACGCTCGCCGCAATGCCGAGATCCGTCGCGGCCTTGGTCGTGGAGCCCGGCGTCAGCCACAGCTTGTAGATGCGGGTCTGGGGCACGCGGTCGAACATGACCTCGCGCGTGTCGGCGTCGCGGACCGGGACCCAGCCTTCCCATTTCGTCAGCGGCGGTCCGGCGTCGACCCATCCGAAGTATTTCTCGACAAGGGGTTTCGCTTCTTCAGCGTCGATGTCGCCGGCGAGCACCAGCACGGCGTTCGCCGCACCGTAATACTCCTCGAACCACGCCTTCACATCATCGAGTGAGGCTGCGTCGAGGTCTTCCATCGAGCCGATGGGGAGGTGCGAGTACGGATGGTCCGAAGGAAAGAGGTTCTGGATGATGTTGGTGAACGCGCGACCGTAGGGCTGGTTCTCGCCTTGGCGCTTTTCGTTCTGGACGACGCCCCGCTGCTCGTCGAGCTTATCCTGCGTCACGACGCCGAGAAGGTTTCCCATACGGTCCGATTCCATCCACAGGATGCGCTCAAGCGCCGGGGTTGGAACGGTCTGGAAATAGTTCGTCCGGTCGAAGGACGTTGTGCCGTTAAGGTCTGTCGCGCCGACTTCCTGCAGCGGCTTGAACCACTCGTCGTCGTAGTTCTCGGTGCCGTTGAACATCAGGTGTTCGAAGAGGTGCGCGAAACCCGATTTCCCTTCCGGCTCGTCCCGCGAGCCGACGCCGTACCAGACCGACACCGCGACCAGCGGCGCCTTGCGGTCCTCGTGCACGACGACGGTCAGCCCGTTGTCGAGCTCGAACTTCTCGAACGGAATATCGACGGACTGGGCGGCGGCGGGCTGGGCGAGGGCGACGATCGAAGCGGCGGCGAAGGAGAGAAGCGTTTGTTTCACGAGGCGTTTCCTGGCTGCTAAACAGAGGTTCGGCGGGATCGGATCGCCGCACAGGCGGCGGGTCAAGGCGAGACTGGCGCGGTTCGTCGCGCATCAGATGCGGTTGGTCGAAACACGATCGCGGTAGCGAGATGCTCGCCGCACCCGGCGGGGCGTCGCGATGGAGGCTGCTCTGGACGTGCGCTTCAAAACGATCGCTCCTCCTGCGTTCCGGAGGACGCAACTGGTCGCAGAGGCGCGTGCGGAGGGATTCCGCTTCCTTGATCGTATACTTAGATCCATTGAAAGCGGTGAGCCCGTTTTCGCCGCTCGCGCCGCGCATTTTATCGGATTGTCGGACAAGAACGAGCTGGTCGCCGTCGGCGGCCTCTCTCACGATCCATACGGCGCACCTGAAACGACCGGACGCCTGCGCCATCTCTACATCCGACCAGGCTGGAGGCGCTTGGGCGTCGGCGGGGCTCTGGTATGGGAGCTCCTCTCTCGAGGCGAACGGAGTTACGATCTAATCCGTCTCAGGACCGATACAGTCGCGGCGGCGAAGTTTTATGAAGCGATTGGCTTCCGGCGAGTTAAGGACCGGGACGCGACGCACGAGATTTCGCCAAGCAAGCGGTCAAAGGCGCTTTGCACTCAACAAGCTTACAGAATCCTCTGACTACCGTTGTCGGACGTCCTTACCGCGGCGCGCGCTTCGCAAGGATCCGCTGCAGCGTCCGCCGGTGCATGCCGAGGCGTCGGGCGGTTTCCGAGACATTGTGTCCGCACAGTTCGTAGACGCGCTGGATGTGCTCCCAGCGGACGCGGTCGGCGGACATGGGGTTTTCGGGCGGCTCGGGCATCGCACCTTCCGGGGCGAGAAGCGCCTTTTCAATATCGTCCGCATCCGCCGGTTTTGCCAGATAATCGACGGCGCCCGCTTTCACTGCGGCGACGGCGGTCGCGATCGCGCCGTATCCTGTGAGAATGACGACGCGGCAGTCGGCGCGTTTCTGGCGGATCATTTCAACGACCTCGAGCCCGTCGCCGTCTTCGAGACGGAGATCGACGACGGCGTAGGCGGGCGAGGCGTCGGCGAGGGCGGCGCGCGCTTCCGCAACGGAGGCGGCGACGGTCGGTACGAACCCGCGTCGCTCCATGGCGCGGCCGAGGCGGTTGCGGAAAGCTTCGTCGTCCTCAACGATCATGATCGTCGGATCGGGAACATCGGTACGCGGTTGCGGCGCTTCAGCGGTCTGCATCATGGCTGTCTCCATCATATCAATGATTTAGGCCGGATCGACGGCGGGGCTATGGGGGAGGCGCGTCTGCGGCGCCGGGTCGCGCGCGGTTTCGGCCGGCGCGGCCGGGGCGAGCGACTCAAGCGCCCAGCGGACGCCGACCCGCGCGCCCGACCTGTCGGTTCTGTTCTCGTAATGAACGGTCGCGCCGGATCTCTCCAGCAGTGTCTTCGCGATAAAGAAGCCGAGGCCGAGGCCGCCGGCGATCTCCGCTTCGGGGTGATCGCGCTTCGTCCGGCCGCTTCGGCTCGTGACGTAGGGCTCGCCGAGGCGAGGGAGGATCTCCGGCGAGAAGCCGGGGCCGTCGTCCTCAACCAGGATCGAAAGGTGCTCGCCGTCGGCGACGGCGTGGATGCGCACCGTTTCCGAAGCGAAATCAACGGCGTTCTCAATGATGTTTCGAAGGCCGTAGATCACTTCGGCCCGGCGTGCGAGCTGGTCGGCGGTCTCCGCTTCCGCGGCGTCGATCTCGACGGCTTTCGGCCCGTCCGTGAAGGGCTCGGCGGCCTCCTCGATGATGCGGGCGGCGGCGACGGTGTCGTGCATCAGGTCGCCGCTCTCTCCGTGGCTCGACAGCCGCTCCAGGATCGACCGGCAGCGCTGGGCCTGACCGACGAGGAGCGCCGCGTCCTCTGCGAGCGCGGGATCTGAGGCTTCGGCCTCCCGCTGGATCTCTTTCGCCGTCACCTGAATGGTTGCGAGGGGCGTGCCGAGTTCATGGGCCGCCGCCGCCGCCAGGCCGCCGAGGGCGGAAAGCCGCTGCTCGCGCGCCATGACGAGTTCGGTCGCCGAGAGGGCGTTTCGCATCCGCTCGCGCTCCGCGGCGATCTGGAAGGCGTAGGTCGCGGCGAACACGACGCCGAGGGAGAGGGCGAGCCAGTGGCCCACGAGATAGAGCTGCGGCAGCTGCAGGGTCTCGCCCGTCCGCCACGGAAACGGCAGGTGAAAGACCGCAAGCGCGGTCGCAGCGGTGAGGGCGAGGACGCCGATCGCCGCCGCCGGCCGCGCTGACAGGACGGTCGCGGCGATCGAGGTCGGCGCGAGGAAGAGGAGCGAGAACGGGTTTTTAAGGCCGCCCGTCAGGAACAGGAGCGCCGCGAGCTGCAGGATGTCCCAGGCGAGGAGGGTAAAAGCCTCGAAATCATTCAGCCGTCTCTGGGGCGAAAAGGCGAGGCGGCAGAAAATGTTCACCCAGGCGCTCGCGGCGATGAGGCCGAGGCACCAGCCGAGCGGCAGATTGTATCCGAGGCCGAAATGGGTGACGAGCACCGCCGCCGATTGGCCTCCGATGGCGAGCCAGCGCAGCGCGGTCAACGTGCGTACGGGGACGCCCGAGCCGAAGCGTGTGGCGCGATCCGCCGGCCAGAGGCCTAGCGTCGCCAAAGGGCGCGACATGCGGTCCGCGATCGAATCTGGCGTCATTTCAATCCGCAACATAAGTCTCAACCAGCGTAAGACACGAGACGCCGATGATCCTCGCCGCCCTCCGCCTTTTCATCTTTTCAACGGCCGCGCTGGCCGTCGCGTCCTGCGACCGGCCGGACGCCCTGGGCGCAGCCGAGTTGTCGGATGCGTTTCGGTTCGAGCCAGACCTGATAGACACGGACGGCGAACCGGCGGCGAAGGCGCGTTTCGTCGGCGAGCGGTCGGTCGTCTATTTCGGTTTCGCCAACTGCCCGGACGTCTGCCCGACCGCGCTCGGACGGCTGACGGCGGCGCTCGATCTCCTCGATGAGACAGGCCCCGTTTATGAGGCTTACTTCATTACGGTCGATCCGGAGCGCGACACGCCGGGCGCCCTCGCCGACTACCTCGCCTTCGACGAACGCATAACCGGCCTTTCGGGCGAGCCGGAAAACGTCCGCGCCCTCCTCGAAGACATGCACGTCTATGCCGAGCGGGAGGACCTCCCGGAAAGCGCCATCGGCTACACCATGGCCCATACGAGCCTATTCTACGTGATCGATGAAGCCGGCGCGCCGACCCACGCGATCGTCGATCGACTGACGCCGCAGGAGCTCGCCGACACCTTGCGCGCGGTGGCCCGTTAACGCCTCTGTGATCCGATCGCTTGCATCGGAGCGTCAATTCCGCGACCGTAAAAGTGTTGCAACGCCCGGCTGCAGTCGCCGCGGCCGATAGGAGCGTCCCCCGTGCGTGAAGTTCTGAACGCGTTCACCTACGCCGCTTACGAGTGGGGGCTTTCGGCCATGAAGCCGGCGTCCGCCATGGCGGACGCCGCCTCGGCGATGATGGGCCACGGCGCCAACCCCATGTCCGCTCTTTGGTCGACGCGCGCCGCTGCGGCTGCGCTCGACGTGTTCGGCAACGCCGTGCGGCGGTATCCGAAGCCCGCTTTCGGTCTCGATGCGACGCAGATCGGCGGCGTCGAGGTTCCTGTGACGGTGGAGACCGCGCTTCGGAAGCCTTTCGGGAATCTCCTCCGCTTCAAGCGCGACAGGGAAGCCCTCGCGGATGCAAAACACGGCGCGCCGGATCCGCGCGTTCTGATCATCGCGCCGCTCTCCGGGCATTACGCGACGCTGCTCCGCGGGACGGTCGAGGCGATGCTGCCGGATCACGAGGTCTACATCACGGACTGGGCCGACGCGCGCACGGTGCCTCTCGGATACGGCCGTTTCGACCTCAACGATTACGTCGACTACGTCATGGCGTTTCTGGAGCACATCGGCCCCGGCGCCCATGCGATGGCGGTGTGCCAGCCGGGCCCGGCGCTTCTCGCCGCCGCCGCCCTCATGGCCGAGGACGAGAACGCCGCCCGCCCCGCGACGATGACCATCATGGGCTCCCCGATCGACGCGCGCCGCTCGCCCACCGTGCCGAACCTACTTGCTGAAGAACGCCCCTTCGAGTGGTTCGAACAGAACATGGTCTTCACCGTGCCGGCTCCTTACCCGGGCGTCTTCCGGCAGGTCTATCCAGGCTTCGTGCAGCTTTATTCGTTCATGTCGATGAACGCCGACCGCCATAGGGACGCCCAATACCGCTATTTCGAACATCTCGTCGCCGGCGACGGCGACAGCGCAGACAAGCACCGCGAGTTTTATGACGAGTACCTCGCTGTGCTTGATCTGACGGCGGAGTTTTACCTCCAGACGATCCGCGACGTGTTCCAGGAGTACCGACTGCCGAACGGAACGTTCGTCCACCGGGGCCGGCTCGTGAAGCCCGAAGCGATCCGCGATATCGGCCTCATGACCGTGGAAGGCGAAAACGACGACATCTCCGGCATCGGTCAGACCCAGGCAGCCCACGATCTCTGCGCGAACATCCCGGACGACATGAAGATCGACCACGTGCAGCCGAAGGTCGGCCATTACGGCGTCTTCAACGGCTCGCGCTGGCGCACCGAAATCCAGCCGCGGGTCGCAGGGTTCATCCGTACCCGGTTCGACCCGGCGCGCGAGAAAGAGTTCCGCGACCAGGACAAACGCGGCCTTCGGCTGGTGCGATCGGCTGCTTAGAGGTCGTAGTCGAAACCATTTGCGATCAGCCGCTCCCATCGGCGTTGGCGGTGCGCATAAAAGGACTTCGCGAAGGCGGCGACGAACGGCGTCAGAGCGCCCGCCTCTACGTCAAGTCGATCCGTATAGGACGTCCGCATTTCGCCCGTCGGCCTTATCGTGATCAGGTGATCCCATTTGTCGATCAGCGCGCTGCGGCCGTTGTCGCGGACAAAGAGCGCACTTCCCTCGGCCGCCGGCTTTTCGATGCCGATCACCTGCCGGCCGATGGGCAAAAAGCCCCCCCAGCGCATCGCAACGACGTATTCGCGCTCCTCCCAGACTTCGGGGAAGACAGGCGGATCAATCGGCGCGAAACTCATCCGCCCACGGGCGACGTAATGGAGAAGGCGCGGGGTCTGAACCTCCCGCCAGACGTCGGCGGCGGGCGCTTCGAGTGTGGTGGAGATCTCGATGACGGCCATAAGGCCTCCTCATGCGTTTGCGCGCGGAGCCGGCGCGCCTAGAATGCGGGTGTCGCAAGGCTCTTTATCGAACAATGCCCTCAAAACCAGACGCCATCGCCAAGGGCGACCGCCTCTTCCTGGTCGACGGCTCGGCGTACATTTTCCGCGCTTACCACGCCCTGCCGCCGCTGACGCGCAAATCCGACGGGCTGCCGATCGGCGCCGTCTCCGGCTTTTCCAATATGCTGTTCAAGCTGCTGGCGGACAGTCGCGACGACGATTTCACCGATCTTCCGATGCCGACCCATTTCGCCGTCATCTTCGACCATTCCGCCTACTCCTTCCGCAACGATCTTTACGCCGACTACAAGGCGAACCGGCCTGAGCCGCCGGAGGATCTGCGCCCGCAGTTTCCGCTGGTGCGCGAAGCGACCCGCGCCTTCAGCGTCGCCTGCGTGGAGATGGAAGGGTTCGAGGCGGACGATCTCATCGCGACCTATGCGCGGCGGGCGGAGGAGGCGGGCGCCGAGACGGTGATCATCTCCTCCGACAAGGACCTGATGCAGCTCGTCTCGGACCGGATCGTCATGTACGACCCGATGAAGCAGAAGCGCATCGACGCCGACGGCGTGCGCGAGAAGTTCGGCGTCGGACCGGACAAGGTCGTCGACGTTCAGGCGCTCGCCGGCGACAGCGTCGACAACGTGCCGGGCGTTCCCGGGATCGGCGTGAAGACCGCCGCCCAGCTCATCGAAGATTATGGCGACGTGGAGACGCTTCTGGAGCGGGCCGAGGAGATCAAGCAGAAGAAGCGCCGCGAGAACCTGATCGAGTTCGCAGACGACGCCCGCATCTCCAAGCAGCTTGTAACGCTGAAAGACGATGTGGAGACGGAGGAGAACCTCGGCGACTTCCGCCTGAAGGAGGTCGAGCCGACGGGGCTCCTCGATTTCATCGACGCCATGGAGTTCAACACCCTCCGCCGCCGCGCCGTCTCAGCCTTCGGCGAAGGCGAGAGCGCGGCGATCGGCCCCGCCGCGGCGGCCAATGGGCCGGTCGAAGCGGGCGCCTATGAAACCGTGTACGATCCGGTACGGCTCCGGGAGATCGTCGACATCTGCACGGCGCGTGGTGTCGTCGCCTTCGACACGGAGACGAACTCCCTGCGTCCCGTCTCCGCGAAGCTCGTCGGCCTGTGCCTCGCCTGGGGGGCCGGGGAGGCGTGCTACGTCCCCCTCGGCCATGGCGGCGACGGCCTCGCCCTCGACGATAAAAACGCGGGGCGCCAGATGGCGGAGGACGACGCGCTCGCCATCGTCAAACCGCTCCTTGAAGATCCGTCGGTCCTGAAGATCGCCCAGAACGCCAAGTTCGATATGGGCCTTTTCCTGCGTCGAGACATCCGCGTCGCGCCGGTGGACGACACCATGCTGATCTCCTACGCTCTCGATTGCGGCGTGCACGGACACGGCATGGACGAGTTGTCGGAGCTTCATCTCGGCCACAAGCCGATAGCGTTCTCCGAGATCGCCGGCACGGGCAAGAAACAGAAGACTTTCGATGAAATCCCCATCGACGAGGCCTCGAAATACGCCGCCGAAGACGCGGACGTGACGCTCCGCCTGCATCAGGTTCTGAAGCCGCGGCTGTCAGCCGAAGGCATGCGGACCGTTTACGAGACGCTGGAGCGGCCGATGGCCGCCGTCATCGCCGGGATGGAGATGGCGGGCGTGAAAGTGGACGCCTCGGTGCTGCGCCGCCTCTCAGGCGAATTCGCCCAGAAGATGGGCGGGTACGAGGCCGCCGCATACGAAGCCGCCGGCCGTGAATTCAACATGGGTTCGCCGAAACAGATATCGGAGATCCTCTTCAGCGATCTCGGCCTGCCGGGCGGCAAGAAGACGGCGAAGGGCGCGTGGTCCACCAAAGCGGACATCCTCGAGCAGCTCGCCGCCGAAGGCCACGCGCTGCCGCGGGCGATCCTCGACTGGCGAGGCCTCTCGAAACTGAAAAGCACCTATACGGACGCTCTGGTGGAGGACATCTGTCAGGAGACGGGCCGCGTCCACACGTCCTATTCGCTCGCCGCGACGACGACGGGCCGGCTCTCCTCGAACGATCCGAACCTGCAGAACATCCCCATACGCACCGAAGACGGGCGACGCATCCGCGACGCCTTCATCGCCGAAGAGGGGAACGTCCTCATCTCTGCGGATTACAGTCAGATCGAGCTGCGTATCCTCGCCCACGTCGCGGAAATCGAGCCCATGCGGCAGGCCTTCGCCGACGATCTCGACATCCACGCCATGACGGCCTCGGAAATGTTCGACACGCCGATCGAGGGCATGGACCCGATGGTTCGCCGACAGGCGAAGGCGATCAATTTCGGGATCATCTACGGCATCTCCGCCTTCGGCCTCGCGAACAACCTGGGCATCCCCCGCGGCGAAGCGCAGGACTATATCCATGCCTATTTCGAGAAGTTCCCCGGCATTCGGAAGTATATGGACGAAACCAAGGCCTACGCCCGCGAACACGGACACGTCTCGACGATCTTCGGGCGCAAGACCCACACGCCGAAGATCAAGGCCTCGAACCAGGCCGAGCGCGGCTACGCCGAACGCCAGGCGATCAACGCTCCCATTCAGGGCGCCGCCGCGGACATCATCCGCCGGGCGATGATCCGCATGCCGGACGCCCTAGAGGCGAAAAAGCTCTCAGCGAAGATGCTGCTGCAGGTGCACGACGAGCTCATCTTCGAAGCGCCCGAGGACGAGGCCGAAGAGACTTGCGCGGTCGTGTCGGACGTCATGTCAGGCGCCGCCGGGCCCGCCGTCGAAATCTCCGTGCCGCTGAAGGTCGAGGCGGGCGTCGGCGCCAACTGGGGCGAGGCGCACTGACCGTTCAGCGCTCGAGCCGCGCGGCGATACCGTCATGCTTGTGGCGTTCCGCGTCGTCATGGGGCGTGTGGCCCCAGCGGTCGCGGGGGCGCGGATCGACGCCGCGCGACAGAAGAAACTCCACCACGTCCGCCCGGCCCTCGGAGGCGGCGAGGTGCAGGGCGGTGCGCCCGTCATAGTCCGCCGATCCAAGATCGACGCCGAAGGCCGTCAGACGGCTGATTTCGTTCACGTCGCCCTGGCTCGCAGCCCGGATGAGGTGGAACGTGTAGTCCGTCTCCTCACGCTCGCGGGGCCGTCGCGGATCGATGCGGTCCGAGCGTTCGGCGATATTGTCGTAGTTGTGGAAGGCGAAGCGCTTCACGAGACGTTTGCAGAACTCCACACCGCGCACGGAGTTTCCGTGCTTGTCGAGCCGGGGCGACCAGATGGCGAGACCCATCACCTCCGGGATCACGACCATGAGAACCCCAGAAACGCCGGATTTCGCGGGGATTCCGACGGAGAACGCGAACTCGCCTGAGAAGTCGTACATGCCGCACGAGTACATGAGCGACAGGCAGTCCTTCACCGTGTCATTGGAGAAAACCCGCTCCCCCGTGGTCGGGCACACGCCGCCGCTCGCGAGCGTCCCGGCGACGACGGCCATGCGCTCCGTACTCATCTCGATGGAGCAGCACTGGAAGTAAAAATCGAGGACCTCAAGAATATCCGTATCATCCGGAAACGCCTCGTTCTCGCGCATGAAATAGGCGAGGGCGAAGTTCCGGTCAGCGGTCGCCTTCTCCGAGAGATAGACGGCGTTGTTGTAACCGGGGCGGTCGCCGCCGGCGAGAGCGCGCCAGGTCCGCATTACGCCGTCGAAGCGGTCGGCGAGGTCTTTGTCGCGGCCGATGAGACTGCAGGCCATGATCGCCCCGGCGTTGATCATGGGGTTGTGCGGAAGATAGCGGTGGTTGAGCGCGAGCTCGTTAAACGACCGCCCGGACGGCTCGCGCCCCACATGGCGGTGGACTTCCTCCTCCCCCAGAGCTTCGAGAGCCATGCAGTAGTTGATCGGCTTGCAGGAGGATTGCACGCAGAAGGGGGCGTCGCTGTCGCCGTAGTTCGCGCGCTGCCCGTCCACGGTGCAGAAGGAGACGCCCATCTGCTCTGGCTCCACCCGGGCGAGCTGGGGGATGTAGTCGGCGACCGCGCCGTCGCCGTTTTCAAGGCACCGTTCATAGATCGTCTCGATCTCGCCGGCGAAGGTCCTGAAGTCCGGGATGACCAGCTCGTCCTTGGCCATCCGCTCCACGAGACCGAAGCTCGGTCGGCAGATCCGCGTGAACTGATCGAGCGAGATCTCGTCGCCGTCGTCGAAGGCGTCCAGCCGGTCCGTCATCGCCTTGATGCGGACGTCGGTGGGGAGGATCCCCTGCGCCGCGAAGGCCTTCAGAATGCGCTTTTTGGAGAGATGGCCTTTGGGCTTGGAGCCGACCTTGAGGTCGAGCGCCGCATAGATGTTGGCGAAATCCGCGTGCAAGGCGTCCGCTCCCTCCTCCGCGTCGAAACCGCGCCCGTCCGCGCGCCGTCCGTCCGGCGCTCCGCTTGCGTCCGCACCCATCGCGATCCTCCAAGGTTTCCTCTTGGCGATGCAAGCTCCGTGTCATGGGCCGATGACATCCGTGCGACGGACTGGTCGGGCTGAGGGAACGAGCGGTTTCGCGCGTCAGCTCCAGGGGCCGCCGTTCGCGCTGTCGTCCCAGAGGCCGCCGTCGGCATCCGGCGCGCCGACCGCCGCCTCGCGAGCGATCTCTTTGAGCTGGTCGATGCGGTTCTGGGTCGCCGGGTGGGTCGAGAAGAGGTTGTCCGCGCCGCGGCCGGAAAGGGGGTTCATGATCATCAGCTGGCCCGTGGCGGGGATGCGTTCGGCGGTCTCGTTCGGGATGCGGGCGACGCCGTTGGAGATCTTCGCAAGCGCCGAGGCGAGGGCGATGGGGTCGCCGGAGATCTCCGCGCCGATGCGGTCGGCCTCATATTCGCGGGCGCGGCTGATCGCCATCTGGACGAGAGACGCGGCGAGCGGCGCAAGGATCATCAGCGCGATGGTTCCGATGAGCCCCATGCCGTTGTTCCGGTTGCCCCCGAAAAAGAGGGCGAAGTTCGCAAGCATTGAGATCGCGCCGGCGATGGTCGCGGTGACGGTCATCGTCAGCGTGTCGCGGTTCTTCACGTGGGCGAGTTCATGGGCCATGACGCCGTCGATCTCACGTTCGTTCAGCATGCGGAGGAGGCCGGTCGTCGCCGCGACGGCGGCGTTC
>JBCBJX010000080.1:0-15333 GCA_038522735.1 Pseudomonadota bacterium | reverse complement strand
ATCGCTCGTGAAGCCGAGGAACCCCGCTTTCACCGTGTTGCCGAGGCCGTCCGTCACCTCCCGGCGGTCGGGCGTCGCCGGCAAGTCGATGACGTCGTCGCCGCGCTTCACGGTCAGAATGAGTTCGTCCCCCGACGAGAGATAGACGATCATCCGGACGTCGTTGAAGGTGGAGACCTCCCGGCCGTCGACGGCGATGATCTCGTCGCCCGGCAGGAGCCCCGCCCGCTCCGCGGCGCTCTCCTCCTGCACCGTCTGAACGATCGGCAGGATCTCGCGCTTGCCGAAGCTCATCAGCACGGCGGTGAAGATGATCATGGCGAGGACGAAGTTGGCCATCGGGCCCGCCGCGACGACCAGGGCGCGGATCCAGACCGGCTTGTGGTGGAAAGCGCGCCGGCGCTCTTCCGGGCTCAGCACGTCGTCGGTGGTCGGATGCGGAAACTGGGTTCCGACGCCGCCGCCCTCGTCGTCGTCTGGCTCGCCCGCCTCGTCCGCCTCGTCCGTCTTCGGCATGGAGGCGGCGTTCGCGTCGCCCCAGAACTTCACATAGCCGCCGAGCGGGATCGCCGAGAGCCGCCATTCGACGCCCCAGGGGTCGCGGAAACTCGCGAGCGCCTTGCCGAAGCCGAGGGAGAAGACGTCCACCTTGACGCCGGAAAGCCGCGCCACCGCGAAGTGGCCGAACTCATGGAAGACCACGACGGTCGACAGCACGAACACGAACGCGGCGAGAAACACCGGGACGCGGATAATCCATTCGATGACGGCGGCGAGATCCATGCGCCATCCTTTCCTTCGTTCAGAACGGGCGCCCCCGCCTCGTTGTCAGATTATCTAGCCCGGGCCGCCGCCGCTTCACGGGCGACAGATCGCGCCGCGGCGTCGGCGAGCGTCGCGTCGTCGAGGGACCGGACCGGGCCGCCGTTTGTTTGCTGGAGCGTCTCCTCGACGACCGCCGCGATGTCGAGAAAGCCGAGCCGGCCGGCGAGGAACGCCTCGACGGCGACTTCGTTCGCGGCGTTGAGGACGCCCGGCGCCGTCCCGCCCGCCTCCACCGCTTCGCGCGCCAGGCGGAGCGCCGGAAACCGGACCGAATCCGGCGCCTCGAAGGTGAGCTGACCGATGGCGACGAGATCAAGCGCCGGGCTCGGGCTTGGCGTCCGGTCGGGCCAGGCGAGGCAGGAGGCGATCGGCGTCCTCATATCCGGCGAGCCGAGCTGGGCGAGGGTCGAGCCGTCCACATACTCGACCATGGAGTGAATGACCGACTGCGGATGAACGAGGATCTCGATGTCTTCGGCCGGCGTCGGGAAGAGGTGCGTCGCCTCGATCAGCTCAAGGCCCTTGTTCATCATCGTCGCTGAATCGACGGAGATCTTCGCGCCCATGGACCAGTTCGGATGCTTCACCGCCTCGGCCGGCGTCGCAGCGCGCATGGTCTCGATGTCCGCCGTGCGGAAGGGCCCGCCCGAAGCGGTGAGGATCAGCTTCGAGATCCGGTGCGGGCGCTCGAAATCATAGACCTGAAAGATCGCGTTATGCTCGCTATCGACAGGGAGAAGCGCGCCGCCGGACCGCTCGACGGCGGCCTTCACCACGTCGCCGGCGCAGACGAGCGCCTCTTTGTTGGCGAGGGCGACCTGCGCCCCCCGCTCCGCCGCGGCGAGCGTTCCGGGAAGACCCGCCGCGCCGACGATCGCCGCCATCACCCAGTCGGCGTCCCGCTCCGCAGCCTCGACGATCGCGCCCGGCCCCGCCCCGATCTCGATATCAAGCCCGGCGAGGGCGTCTTTCAGATCCTCATACCGCGCGGGGTCCGCGACAGCGGCGAATTCCGGCCGGAAGGCGCGGCACTGTTCGGCGAGAAGCGCGATGTTGGAGTTCGCCGTCAGGGCGACGACCCGCACTTCGGCTTCGCCGCGTTCGCTCGCGAACTTCAGAAGATCGAGCGTGTTGACGCCGATCGAGCCGGTCGAACCGAGAACGCAGACCGATTTCGCCGCGATCGCGCTTCGGCGCGGTTCGGCGCCGACTGCGGCGAAGTCGTATGTCTGCGCCATCAGGCCCCCTGCAACGCGGAGACGGCCGCCACGACGATGGCGGTCGCAAAGGTCGCGAATATCATGCCGTCGAGACGATCCAAAGCGCCGCCATGCCCCGGGATGAAGCCGGAGACGTCCTTGACGCCGAAGCGGCGCTTCAACGCTGATTCCACCATGTCGCCGAGTTCCGTCGCCAGCGCGATGGAAACGCCGAAGAGGAGAAAGAACCCCGGGGCGTCGGCTTCGAAGACGAGCCGCCCCGCCGCTGCTGCGGCGACAGCCCCCGCTAGCGCGCCGCCGACAAGGCCCGCCCATGTCTTGCCGGGGGAGATCACGGGCGAAAAACGCGGGCCGCGGATCGTCTTTCCCGCAACGTAGGCCCCCGTGTCAGTCGCCCAGACGATGGCGAAGAGAAAAAAGATGAGCTCCCGCCCCGTCTCCGGCCCCGCCCTTAGCCAGATGAGCGCAACCGACGGCGCGATCAGATAAGGCGCCGCCGCCGCCGGCCAGAGCGCCTTCAGCCCCGAGCGCGGCGCGTCGAGTGCGAGCGTCAGCAGCCCGCCGAGGGCGGCGACGGCGTAGGCCGGAAGATAGGCGCCGCGCGCCGCGAGCGCCGTCGCCGCGGCCGATGCGACGGCGAGAACGACGAACCCGCGGGAGAATTCGCGTCCCTCGACCATCCGCGTCCATTCAAAGACGAGGACGACCGAAAGCGCTGCGACAAGCCCCGCGAACACCGCGCCGCCCGCCGCGGCCGCGCCGAGGGCGACGGCGATCATGACAACGCCCGAGAGGACGCGCTTGCCGATCCGCGTCGCCGCGAAAGACTTCACCGTTTCGAGGGGATCGCCGGGCCGGGCCGCGGTCTTCTCCGCCATCACCCGTAGCGGCGCTCGACGCCGCCGTACCGGCGTTCGCGCCGCTGATATTCTTCGATCGCCGCCGCGAGGTCCTCCAGACGGTAATCCGGCCACAGAACGTCCTGGAAGACGAATTCCGCGTAAGCGGACTGCCAGATGAGGAAATTCGAGAGCCGCTTTTCGCCGCTCGTCCGAACGACGAGGTCAGGGTCCGGCAGGCCGTCCGTATCGAGATGCCTTGAAAGGTCCGCCTCGCCGACCCGCGCCGGGTCGATCTCGCCGCGCGCGGCCGCTTCCGCGATGCGACGGGCGGCGCGCAGAAGCTCGTCCCGGCCGCCGTAATTGAAGGCGATCTGGAGATTAAGCCGCGTGTTCTTCGCCGTCGAGGTCTCCGCGTGATCGATGATCTTCAGAAGATCGGGCTCCAGCCCCTCCCGAGATCCGACGATCCGCACCCGGACGCCCTCCTTGGAGAGTTTCTCAAGATCGCTTTTTGCGAACTGGCGGAGGAGACCCATCAGGTCGGAGACTTCCGATGGGGGCCGCGTCCAGTTCTCCGTCGAGAAGCTGTAGAGCGTAAGGCAGGAAACGCCGAGTTCGCCCGCAGCGCGCACCGTACGGCGCACAGCCTCGACGCCCTGGCGATGGCCCATCGCCCGCGGCAGGCCGCGCGCATTCGCCCAGCGACCGTTCCCGTCCATGATGATCGCCACGTGACGGGGAATCGGGGCGTCCGCCCCCGTCTCGACCGCCTCGACGGTCGCCGTCTCGATCGCCGCGCTTTTACTCACACCGCTCATGGCGCCTTCCGTCCCCCGGGCGCGCGCCTCCGGCCCCCGCCGGCCCCGCGCGTCAGACCTGCATGATTTCCTGCTCTTTCGCCGAGAACATGTCGTCGGCGGCCTTCACCTTGCCATCGGTCAGCTTTTGAATGTCTTCGGTGAGGGCTTTTTTATCATCCTCGCCGACGCCTTCCGCCTTCTTAACGGCGTCCATGCCGTCGCGCCGCACGCCGCGGACCGCAACCTTCGCCTGCTCCACATATTTCGCCGCGACCTTCACGAGGTCCTTGCGCCGCTCTTCGGTCAGCGGCGGAAGCGGCAGGCGCAGCGTCTGACCGTCCACGACAGGATTGACGCCCAATCCGCTCTCGCGAATGGCTTTTTCCGTCGCGCCGACCAGCGCTTTATCCCAGACGGAGACCGAAATCATCCGCGGCTCCGGAACGCTGACGGTGCCGACCTGGGAGATCGGCATCTGGGACCCGTAGGCGTCCACCATCACCGGCTCCAGGAGGCTGGCGTTGGCGCGGCCGGTCCTGAGGCCGCCGAACTCCGATTTCAGCGCCGCGAGCGCTTTGTCCATCCGGCTTTCAAGGTCTTTCAGCTTCGGCATCTCGGACATGTCTTGTCGTTCCTTTCGTCAGAAATTCCGCCGGCGCGGCCGGGTGCGGCGCGCCCCGCGGATAAAGGGTCGCCGGACACTCGCCCCGCTCGAACCGGCGCGCAAGAGCCGTTTCCGATCAGGCGTCGGAGATGACGGTGCGTTTGCCTTCGCCGCGCATGGCCGCGTCGAGAGCGCCGCGGGCGTGGATGGAGAAGACGACGATCGGGATGCCGTTCTCGCGGGTGAGGCTGATCGCGGCCTGATCCATCACCCGAAGGTCCTTTGCGAGCACCTCGTAATAGGTGAGTTTGTCGTAGCGTTCCGCCTGGGGATCGATCTTCGGATCCGCGGTGTAAACCCCGTCGACCTGCGTGCCTTTCAGGAGAGCGTCGCACCCCATCTCCGCCGCGCGCAGCGCCGCCGCGGTGTCCGTCGTGAAGAACGGATTGCCCGTGCCGGCGGCGAAGATCACCACCCGGCCTTTTTCAAGGTGCCGGAGCGCCCTGCGGCGGATGTAAGGCTCGCAGACCGAACTCATGGGGATCGCGGAGACGACGCGGGTGTCGACCCCCTCGCCTTCCAGCGCGTTCTGCATGGCGAGGGCGTTCATCACCGTCGCGAGCATGCCCATGTAGTCGGCGGAAGCGCGCTCCATGCCCTTCGCCGCCATCGACAGCCCGCGGAAGATATTGCCGCCGCCGATGACGAGGCAGACCTGCAGCCCGCGGTCGCGCACCTCCCGGATCTCCTCGGCGATGCGCTCGACCGTCTGCAGATCGATGCCGAAGGGCTGGTCGCCCATCAGCGCCTCGCCCGACACCTTCAACAGGACGCGCTTGAACTCGTAAGGGGTGTCGGAGGGGCTGTCGGACATGGCGGGCTCTCGGGGCGACGGTGGTCAGGCGCAATCCATCACAGATTTGCGCAGATATGAAAACGCCCGCCGGAGGGCGGGCGTTTCCGATGCAGCCGCCATGCGGCGTTCAGCCCTTGACGGCGGCGGCGACTTCGGCGGCGAAATCGCTTTCTTCTTTCTCGACGCCTTCGCCGAGTTCGAGCCGCAGGAACCCGGCGAGTTCGGCCGGCGCGCCCGCCTCTTTGCCGGCGTTTTCGATCACGCCCTTGATCGGCGTTTCGTTGTCCATGACGAAGATCTGCTCAAGGAGCACGCTCTCCTCATAGAACTTCCGCAGGCGGCCCTCGACCATCTTTTCAATGATGTTCTCCGGCTTGCCGCTTTCGCGCGCCTGTTCGGAGAGAACATCCTTCTCGCGCTGGACGACGGCCGGGTCGAGTTCGTCGATCCGGGCGGCGAGCGGACGGGCCGCCGCGGCGTGCATGGCGATCTTGCGGGCCGCATCGCGCAGAACGTCTTTGTTTCCGGCGGATTTCAGGCCGACGAGGACAGCGATTTTGCCCGCGCCGTCCGTGACGACGTTGTGCACGTATGCGGCGACGACGCCCTCTTCGACGGCGACGCCGCCGGCGCGGCGAAGCGTCATGTTCTCGCCGATGGTCCCGACCATCTCGGCGACATGCTCGGCGACGGACTTGCCGGCGCCCGGAAACTCGGCCGCCTTCAGCGCCTCGAGATCGCCGTCGACCGTCGCGGCGAGGCCCGCGATCTCGTGCACCATCTTCTGGAACGTCTCGTTGCGGGCGACGAAGTCCGTTTCGGAATTGACCTCGACGACGACGCCGGTCTCGCCCGCGCCTTTCGGCGTCACGGCGACGGCGACGAGGCCTTCGGCGGCGGCGCGGTCGGCCTTTTTCGCGGCCTTGGCGAGGCCTTTGGTGCGCAGCCAGTCGATCGCCGCGTCGACGTTTCCGTCGGTTTCGGTCAACGCCTTTTTGGCGTCCATCATGCCTGCGCCGGTTTTGTCGCGCAGCTCTTTCACCATCTTCGCCGTGATGTCGGCCATCGTCCGTCTCCTTTACAATCAGGGCCCGGGGTCGCCGCATGCCGGCGCGGCGGGGCCTTGCTTCCCTCGCGATCGGCGCTGGCGGGCGCGCCGGCGGATTTCAAGAAAGCGGCTCGCACTAGTACGAGCCGCTACGCCTGTTCGGCGACAGTTTTAAGACGAGGCCTCCGCAGCACCCTCTTCTGCGCGCGGTCCTGAGCGCGCCTCTGAGCGCGCGTCGACGCAAGGTTTCAGGCCTGCGCCGTCGCGCTTTCGACCGTCTCGCTCGCGGCGCCGGCGGTCTCCGCATCGGCGGCGGCGAGGGCCGGGTCCGCGCCCGGGTCTTCAAGCTCGCCCATATCGAAGCCGAGATCGGCCTGGCTTTCCGAGATCCCGTCGATGATCGCGTCGGCGACCAGGTTGCAGTAAAGCTCGATCGCCCGCGAGGCGTCGTCATTGCCCGGAATGACATAGTCGACATCGTCGGGGTCGCAGTTCGTATCGACGACCGCGACAACCGGGATACCGAGTTTCTTCGCCTCTTTGATGGCGATCGCCTCCTTCTTCACGTCGATGACGAACAGAAGGTCCGGCAGGCCGCCCATATCGCGGATGCCGCCGAGGGAGGCTTCAAGCTTTTCAAGCTCGCGCGAGCGCTGCAGCAGCTCTTTCTTCGTGAAACCCGACGCGTCAGTGTTCACCGTCTCCTCGAGCTCCTTCAGACGGCGGATCGAATTGGAGATCGTCTCCCAGTTCGTCAGGGTGCCGCCGAGCCAGCGCACGTTCATGAAGTACTGCGCGCAGCGGGACGCGGCTTCCGCGATCGGCGCCTGGGCCTGGCGCTTGGTGCCTACGAAAAGGACGCGGCCGCCGCCGGCGACCACGTCGCGCACCTTGACGAGCGCCTGGTGCATGAGCGGCACGGTCTGGGAGAGATCGACGATGTGCACGCCGTTGCGCGCGCCGAAGATGAAGGTCTTCATCTTCGGGTTCCAGCGGTGGGACTGGTGGCCGAAATGGACGCCGGCTTCGAGAAGCTGGCGCATGGAAAAATCTGGCAGAGCCATAGCGATGTCGCCTTCGGTTTATCCTCCGCGGGCCGCAGCGATCACGTCGTTCCGACTTCTCAACCGCTTGTCGCGATATCGAAATAGGATCTGACGTTCCCGCCACCGAAGCACGCCCGCGTGCAGGGTTTCGGTTTTCAGGAAGCGCGGCGCTTAGCGGACCGTGGGCCCTTTGGCAAGACGGGCGCCCACCACCCCTCCGGATCACGCAAGCCGCGCCTCCACCACGCCCTCGACCGCGCCGAGCATGAGTCTCAGATCGGAGGACGGCGCGACCGCGCAGGGCGCGGCGATCGCCACCTCCCGGCCGAGATCGCCGATGAGAAGTTTCAGACGCAGGGTCTCCGGGCCGTCGGCGGCCCCGTCGCGCCCGGGACCGCTGGCGCCGCTCTCAGCCCCTGTCGCGCCGAACGTCGCGAGGCGGTCGAGGACCGCGCGCACCGCCGCCTCGTTCTCGACGGCGAGTTCGAGGCGCGTCGCGCCCCGCTCGGCGACGGCGCGCAGATCGACGAGGCTTTCCAGGGTGAAGCGCACTTCGCCGTCGCGATCCTCCGCGGTCACCTTAGCGAGGACGAGGCCGCCCGCCTCCAGGAGATCCGCCGAGTTATCGAGCACCTCGGAGAAGGCCGTCGCCTCGAATTCCCCGGCTTGGTCGGAGAACTCCACCCAGGCGAACGGCCGGCCCGATTTCGAGCGCCGCCGGCGCACCGAGCGCACGACGCCCCCGACCGTCGCGACCGCCTTGCCGCCGCGCGCCTGCCCCACGGCCTCCGCGTGGGAGATCGCGCCCCGCGCCGACAGCGCCTCGTCGAATTCGTCGAGCGGGTGCCCGGAGAAATAAAAGCCGAGGGCGGCGCGCTCGAGATCGAGCCGCTCCACCGCGCTCCAGGGATCCTTCGGCCGCTCGAGCCGCGGCCGGTCGATCTCCACCCCGCCGCCGAAGAGGCCGGCCTGCGGGCTCGCCCGCTCGTCGGCGACGGTCGCAGCGTATTTCACCAGGAGGTCGGCGTTCCCGAAGGCCGCCGCCCGGTCTCCTTCGAGCGCGTCGAGGGCGCCCGCGCGGGCGAGGTTCTCGATCGCCCGCTTGCCGACGAGACGCAGATCAACCCGTTCTGCGAAATCGAAGAGATCCCTGAACGGACCGTTCGCCTGGCGCTCCTTTACGATAGCTGCCATCGCCTCCGAGCCGACGTTTTTCACGCCGGCGAGGGCGTAGAGGATCGCGCCCTCCTCCACAGTGAAGTCCGCTTCGGAGCGATTGACGCAGGGCGGCAGCACCGCAACGCCCATGCGCTTCGCTTCTTTAAGGAATATGGCGAGCTTGTCGGTGTTCGCGATGTCGAGGGACATGGAGGCGGCGAGGAACGCCGCACCGTGATGGGCTTTCAGATACGCCGTCTGGAAAGCGATGTAGGCGTAGGCGGCGGCGTGGGACTTGTTGAAGCCGTAGCCGGCGAATTTCGCGACCAGCTCGAAGATCGCCTCGGACTTCGCCCGCGGGACGCCCCGCTCCTCTGCGCCGCCCACAAAGCGACGCTTCTGGCGCTCCATCTCCTCGACCTTCTTCTTGCCCATGGCGCGGCGGAGGAGATCGGCCTCGCCGAGGGAGTAGCCGGCGAGGATCTGGGCGATCTGCATCACCTGCTCCTGATAGATGATCACGCCGAAGGTCTCCGTCAGGACGGGCTCGAGGGACGGGTGCAGATAATCCGGCTGCTCCTCGCCCTTCTTGCGGGCGATATAGGAGGGAATGTTGTCCATCGGGCCCGGCCGGTAGAGGGAAACGAGCGCGATGATGTCTTCCAGCGTGTCCGGCTTCATCGCCCGCAGGGTCGCGCGCATGCCGGCGCTTTCCAGCTGGAAGACGCCGACCGAGGCCCCCTCGCCGAGCATGGCGTAGGTGTCGGGATCGCCCAGCGGCAGGGCGTCGACGTCGATCTCGCCGCCCGACTTTTCAATGAGCGCCTTCGCCCGCGCGATGACCGTAAGCGTCTTCAGCCCCAGGAAGTCGAACTTCACGAGGCCCGCGGGCTCGACCCATTTCATGTTGAACTGGGTCGCCGGCATGTCCGAGCGCGGATCGCGATAGAGCGGCACCAGCTCCTCGAGGGGCCGGTCGCCGATGACGACGCCCGCCGCATGGGTCGAGGCGTGGCGGTAGAGCCCTTCGAGGCGGAGCGCCTTGCTGAGAAGCTCGGCGACCTGCTCGTCCCTGTCGCGCTCTTCGCGAAGGCGCGGCTCGCCGCGGATCGCCTCGGCGAGGGTCGTCGGGTTCGCCGGGTTGTTCGGGATCAGCTTGCAGAGCCGGTCGACCTGGCCGAAGGGCATCTGCAGGACGCGGCCCGTATCGCGAACGACGGCGCGCGCCTGCAGCTTGCCGAAAGTGATGATCTGGGCGACCCGGTCCCGGCCGTATTTTTCCTGCGTGTACCGAATGACTTCGTCGCGCCGGTCCTGGCAGAAATCGACGTCGAAATCGGGCATCGAAACGCGTTCGGGGTTCAAGAACCGCTCAAAGAGAAGCCCGAAGCGCAAGGGGTCGAGATCGGTGATGGTGAGGGCGTAGGCGACGAGGGAGCCCGCCCCGGACCCCCGCCCCGGGCCGACGGGGATGTCGTTCGCCTTCGCCCATTTGATGAAGTCCGCGACGATCAGGAAGTAGCCGGGGAACCCCATCTTGTTGATGATGGAAAGCTCATGCTCGAGCCGCTCCCGGTACTCCGCCTCCGGACGGTGGGGGCCCACGGTCTCGAACCGCATCCTGAGACCCTCGCGCGCCTGGCGCTCGAGCTCAGCGGCTTCCCCGGCGATGATTTCGGCGGCGTCGGCGCCCTCCTCCACCTCGACGAAATTCGGCAGGATCGGGGGGTGGGTGCGCGGGCGGAAGGCGCAGCGTTTCGCGATCTCCACCGTGTTCGCGACGGCTTCGGGAAGATCGGCGAAGAGCGCGGCCATCTCCTCCGACGACTTGAAATAATGCTGCGGGCTGACGGTCCGACGGTCCTCCTGGAAGACGTAGGCGCCGTCGGCGATGCACAGGAGCGCGTCGTGGGCCTCGTGATCTTCCGGGCCGCGAAAATAGGGCTCGTTGGTCGCGACAAGCGGAAGATCGAGGGCGTAGGCCGCCTCCACGAGGCCCGGCTCGACCCGGCGCTCGTCTGAAAGGCCGTGGCGCTGCAGCTCGACATAAAGCCGATCGCCGAAGGCGTCCTTCATCCGCTGCAGGAGCGCGCGCGCCTCTCCCTCGCGACCGTCGGCGATCAGCCGGTCGACGGGCCCTTTCGACCCGCCGGTGAGGAGAACGAGGCCGTTCGTCTCCGTCAGAAGATCATCGAGACCGATGGCGACGGCGTCCTCGAAAGCCGGCTCCAGAAAAGCCCGGCTCGCAAGCTTCATCAGCCGTTCATAGCCGCGGCGGTTCTGCGCTAGGAGGACGACGCCCGGCGCCGCCGCGCCCCGCTTGTCGGGGAGACCGCAGTCGCCCGGCGCGACCGCAAGCTCGACCCCCGTGATCGGCTGGACGCCCGCTCCCGAGAGCGTCTCAGAAGCCTCAAGGGCCGCGAACAGGTTGTTCGTGTCCGTCACCGCGACCGCCGGCATGCGGTGTTCGAGGCAGAGGTCTTTCAAAGCCCCGATATGGATCGCGCCTTCGGACAGCGAATAGGCCGAATGGAGATGGAGGTGGATGAACAGGCTCATGGCTCTCTCCCGTCGGCGCGTCGCGCCCTCGTCTTCCCGAGCCGCTTTGTCAGAAACCGGCGGCCGCGGCGGCCTGGCCCCATAGCGCGACCGCCCCCACCAGCCCCAGAACGGCGGCGAGGCCGGCGGCGTCCCGCGCCCAGAGCGACAGCTTTGCTGATTCCCGTTTGCGCATCGTCCTCTCCCTTAAAGGTGTCGAGGCAACGTTGCGCTTTTGTTCTCATCGGCGCAAGCAAAAAGAACAAAAACGGATCACTCTGCGGCGGATTGTTCGTTTCGGCTCTCGACCAGTCGTTTGTTTTCGATGCTGACCACGCGGTCCATGCGCGCCGCGAGGGCGTGGTCGTGGGTCGCGATCAAAGCGGCGAGGCCCTCGGAACGGACGAGATTGAGAAGCGCGTCGAAGACGGCGCCGGAGGTCGCCGGGTCGAGATTGCCCGTCGGTTCGTCGGCGAGAAGAAGGCGCGGCCCGTTGGCGAGGGCCCGGGCGACGGCGACGCGCTGCTGCTCGCCGCCTGAAAGCTGGGCCGGCTGATGGCGGAGGCGCTCGCCGAGGCCGAGAGCGGAAAGAAGCCGCGCGGCTTCGGTTTCGGCGTCTTTTTTCGAGCGGCCGGCGATGCGCCGCGGCAGGGCGACGTTCGAGAGGGCGTCGAACTCCGGCAGCAGGTGGTGAAACTGATAGACGAAGCCGACGACGTCCCGCCGCAGCGCCGTGCGGTCCCTGTCGGAGCGGTTCGACGCGTCGCGCCCGAGCAGCTTCACGACGCCGCCGGAGGGCTTCTCCAGAAGGCCGGCGATATGCAGCAGCGAGGATTTGCCGGAGCCGGAGGGCCCGACGAGGCCGACAATCTCGCCGGCGCGGACCTGAAGGTCGGCGCGGTCGACGATGACGAGATCGCCGAAGGCGCGCTCGACGCCGTCGAGTTCGAGAACGACGTCACTCATAGCGCAGCGCCTCCACCGGATCGAGGCGCGCCGCCCGCCAGGACGGGTAGAGCGTCGCAAGAAAGGACGCTGCGAGGGACCCGACGGTCACGTAAAGCACTTCGGAAAGCTGCATCTGCGCCGGGATTTCGGAGAAGAAGTAAATCTCGGGATTGAAGAGCCGCATGTTGAAGACGGCGGAGAGGAACCGTTCGATCGCGGAGATATTCCAGCAGAAGAGCGCGCCGAGGGCGACGCCGGCGAGGGTCGCGAAGACGCCGATCATCGAGCCGGAAAGGAAGAACACCCGCATGACGGCCCCCTGCGTCGCCCCGAGGGTTCGAAGCACCGCGATGTCGGAGGTCTTGTCCTTCACCAGCATGATGAGCCCTGTGATGATGTTGAGGGCGGCGACGACGACGATCAGCGTCAGGATCAGCCGCATGACGTTCCGCTCCACCGCGAGGGCGTTGAAGAAAGCCTGGTTGGTCTGGCGCCAGTCATAGACGAAGGCGCCCTCGGGCGCGGCGGCGCGGATCGGGGGGAGATAGCGGTCGATGGTCTCGACCTCCGGCTTTTCCACGGTGATTTCAATGGAGTTCGCCTTGTCCTTCACGCCGAAAAAAAGCTGCGCCTGGCGCATGGGCATCACGAGGACGACGGCGTCGAGCTCGGACATGCCGATCTCGAAGACCGCGCCGATGCGGTAGCGCTTGGAGCGCACCGGCAGCCGGCCGAAGGCGGTTTCAGGGCCGTTGCCCGAAATGAGCGTCACCGTATCGCCCGCCGAGACGCCGAGCCGGCGCGCGAGGCCGGCGGCGATGAGGATGTCCGAGCCGCCGTTCTCGCCCGCCTCGAAGGTCGCGAGGGAGCCAGAGACAACGCGGTCGGCGACGTAGGAGAGGCTTTCGACATCCTGCTTGCGGTAGCCGCGCGCCTGGGCGCCGGCCTGTCCGAGTTCGGACGAAATATAGACCGGCGACTCCACCATCGGCGCGGCGCGGGTGACGCCGGGGATCGCGCCGATCCGCTCGGCGGCGGCCTCGTAGTCCTCGATCCCCTCATAGTCCTGAACGAAGACATGGCCGTTGACGCCGAGGAGCGTGTCGAGGAGCTGGGAGCGAAACCCCTGCATTACAGCCATCACGACGATCAGCACCATGACGGCCGCGAGGATGCCGAGAAACGCGATGACGGATATGAGAGAGACGCCCCGCCCCGATTTGGTCGCGCCGAGATAGCGCCGGGCGAGCGCCCATTCGAAAGCGGAGAAGGCCCGGGTCGGCCGGGCGGCGGCGTCTGCCATGCGGGGGGAACTCCAGTCTTCAGGGCCGCGGATCAGGACCCGACCCGGCGTTCATAAACGCCCGGATGGGACCCTTCTATGGCGACCGCGCCGCAGGCCTTGCGGTAATAGTCTTCCGACTGCACCCAGCCGATGACGGCGTAAGCGTAACCTTCGCTGCGCATCGCCTCGAAGACCTGGCGCATCATCTCGCGGGCGACGCCCTTGCCGCGGTGCTTCTCGTGAACGCCGATGGGGCCGACGACGCCCTTCGCGGTCGCGTCCCAGCAGGCGAAGCCGACCACCTCCCCGTCTGCGGTGGCGATGACGCACGAGGACGGCTGGCGCAGGACGGCGGTCTCCACCTCCGCCGCCCAGGCAGCGCGCGCGCCGCCGAAGCGGGCCCGGGCGAAGGCGACGATGACGTCGCGATCCATGGTGAGCGCCCGGCAGACTTTGACGCCGTCGCCAGCGAGATCGGCACGGCGGTCCGTCAGCGGATGGTCGTAGAGCTTCACCAGCATGTCGGTCATGGGGCGGCCCCCTCCGTCAGGCGCGCGAGGGCGCTTTCAAGGGAGAGCTCCGCGCGTTCGCCGGTGGCGCGACGTTTCAGCTCTACGACGCCGTTTTCGAGGCCGCGGGGGCCGATGATGAGCTGCCAGGGCAGCCCGATGAGGTCCATGCGCGCGAACTTCTCGCCGGGGCGGGCGGCGGTGTCGTCATAGAGCACGTCGCGGCCGGCTGCGGAGAGCGCGGCATAGGCCCCAGCGCAGGAGGCGTCGGTCTTCTGGTCGCCGGCTTTGAGGGCGAGAAGCCCGACATGGAACGGCGCGACGCTCTCCGGCCACACGCAGCCCGCCTCGTCATGGTGGGCCTCGATGATCGCGGCGAACACCCGGGAGACGCCGACGCCGTAGGAGCCCATCTGCACGGGAACGTCCTTGCCGTCCGGCCCGGCGACGACGCAGCGCATGGGTTCTGAATACTTCGTCCCGAAGAAGAAGATATGGCCGACCTCGATGCCGCGGGCCGAAAGGCGTTTTTCTTCAGAAACTTCGACCTCGAACCTCGCAGCATCGTGCATCTCCTCGGTCGCGGCGTAGAGCGAGGTGCGCCGGTCGATCAGCGGCTGCAGGTCGGCGTCGAAATCGGTGTCGGGCCCCGGGACCGGCATCTCGACCAGATCGGCGTGGCAGTAAACCTCGCTCTCACCAGTGTCGGCGAGGACGATGAATTCATGGGAGAGATCGCCGCCGATGGGCCCTGTATCGGCGCGCATGGGGACGGATCTGAGGCCCATGCGCTCGAAGGTTCTGAGATAGGCGACGAACATCCGGTTATAGGCGCGCCGGGCCGCGGCCTCGTCGACATCGAAGGAATAGGCGTCCTTCATCAGGAACTCGCGCCCGCGCATGACGCCGAAGCGCGGGCGGATCTCGTCGCGGAACTTCCACTGGATGTGATAAAGGAGCTTCGGGAGATCCTTGTACGAACGAACGCCGGCGCGGACGATCTCGGTGATCATCTCTTCGTTGGTCGGCCCGTAGAGCATCTCCCGGTCGTGGCGGTCCGAGATGCGCAGCATCTCCTTGCCGTAGGCCTCATAGCGGCCGGATTCGCGCCAGAGTTCGGCGGGCTGGACGGTCGGCATCAGAAGCTCGACGGCGCCCGCCCGGTTCTGCTCCTCGCGGACGATCGCCTCGATTTTCTGCAGGACGCGCATGCCGAGGGGCAGCCAGGAATAGATGCCGGCCCCCGCCTGGCGGATCATGCCGGCGCGCAGCATCAGCCGGTGGGAGACGATCTGCGCCTCGGCGGGCGTTTCCTTCAGGAGCGGCAGGAAAAAGCGGGAGAGGCGCATGGGGCGGCGGGTCCGACGACGGCGAAACAGCACTGATCATTAGGCGCCGCCGCGCCTGCACGCAATGGAGCGGCGGCTGCGCGGCGCGCCTACGGACCGCGGCCGGCGACGATTTCGGCGCGGAGGCGTTCGACGCCCTCGCGCATCCGGACGCGCGGCTGAAACACTTCCGCGAACGCCGGATCCGGCTCGACGGTCTTGTCCGCGTCGATCCGGGCGAGCTGGGCCGCCGAAAGCGGCGCGCGGTTTCCAAGGAACGCCGCCGCGAGGCGGAGCGCCGGGACCGGGATCGGCAGGACGGTCTT
>JBCBJX010000079.1:0-15513 GCA_038522735.1 Pseudomonadota bacterium | reverse complement strand
CGCGGCGACCGAGGCCCTCGGCCGCGCCCTTGCGCGCGATCTTAAGGCCGGGGACGCGATCCTGCTGGAAGGCGGTCTCGGCGCGGGGAAAACGACCCTCGCCCGGGCGCTGATCGCCGAGGCGACCGGCGAGGCGGACGCGCCGAGCCCCACCTTCGCCCTTGTTCAGCTCTATGAGGGCGGTCCGGTCCCCATCGCCCATTTCGATCTTTACCGCTTGGAGGGGCCGGACGGACTAGAAGAGCTCGGTTTCGACGACGCGCTCGATCAGGGCTGCGTTCTTGTGGAGTGGCCGGATCGCCTCGGCGGCTTCGCGCCCAGCGAACGGCTTATCGTCCGTTTGTCGGCGGCGGGAGCAGGGCGGACGGCGGAACTGGAGGCGACCCCTCGATGGTCGGAGCGGCTGAACGCGCTTCCCTTTTGAACGGCGCGCGCGGTGCGGAGATTTCGCACTTTCTCAATGCCGTGGGCTGGGGCGGCGCGGACGTGCGGCCCCTCGCCGGCGACGCCTCCACGCGCCGCTATCTGCGCGTCCGCTCGGGGGATCGCGACGCCGTCCTCATGGACGCGCCGCCAAGGGCCGAAAGCGCCGCGTGCCCTCCTGATGCGGACGAAGCGGCGCGACGCGCCCTCGGTTACAACGCCCTCGCACGGCTTGCGGGTCCCGACCTCGTCGCCTTCGTCGCCGTCGCAGACCATCTGCGCGCCCTCGGGCTTTCCGCGCCTGAGGTGCATGAGGCGGACGCCGAACACGGACTTGCGATCATCGAGGACCTCGGCGACGCCCTTTTCGGGCCGACGCTCGGCGCCGGCGCCGGCGACGAAGCCGCTTTCTACGGCGCGGCGGTCGACGCCCTCGTTCACCTCCACGACGCTCCGGCGCCGGAGATCATGCCCGCCCGCGGCGCAGAGCGCCGGCTCCTCTCCTATGACCATGTCGCCATGGCGACGGAGACCGAGCTTCTCCTCGACTGGTTTTTCCCCTTCGTCGCCGGACGCGAGGCGGGCGCAGACGAACGCGCCGAGTTCGCCGCCCTCTGGTCGCCCCTGTTCGACGCGGCGCGCGGCGAAGACGTCCTTGTACTGCGCGATTACCATGCGGATAATCTCATCTGGCTTCCCGAGCGCGACGGCCCCGCCCGCGCCGGCCTTCTCGATTTTCAGGACGCGGTCTCCGGCTCCCCGGCTTACGATCTCGCCTCCCTCCTCGACGACATCCGCCGCGACGTCGACCGCGACGTCGCCGAGGCGCTGCTGACGAAGTACTGCGCCGCAAGCGCGGCCCGGCCAGGCTTTGACGAGGAGGCTTTCCGCGCCGCGTACGCCGCCCTCGCAGCCCAGCGGAACGCGAAAATCCTCGGCATTTTCGTGCGGCTCGAAAAACGAGACGGCAAGGCGCGGTATCTCGACTACCTGCCCCGCGTCTGGACGCGGTTCACGGACGAGCTGAGACACCCGGCGCTCGCGAACTTGAAACGCTGGACCGACGATCATCTCGCTGCAGGCTACGACCGGTTCGGAGGCTCCCCGTGAGCGGCGCCGTCGATACGGCCATGGTGCTCGCCGCGGGTCTCGGCACGCGCATGCGTCCGCTGACGGAGGATAGGCCGAAGCCGCTGATCGAAGTCGCGGGCCGCGCTCTCCTCGATCACGCCCTCGACGAGCTCGCCGCCAGCGGCGTCCGGCGGGCGGTCGTGAACGTCCACTACCTCGCCGACATGACCGAGGCCCACGTCGCGGCGCGCTCCGATCTCGACATTCTCATCTCGGACGAACGGAACGAGCTGATGGAGACCGGCGGCGGCCTCGCGAAAGCCCGCCCGCTGCTGGGCGACGGCCCGGTCCTGTGCACCAACACAGACCAGGTGTTCGTCTCGACGCCGGAGGAGCGGCCGGCCGCCAGACTTAAAGCGGCCTTCGACGCTGACAGCATGGACGCGCTCCTCCTTCTGCAGCGGCGCGAGGAAACGTCCGGATACGACGGCCCCGGCGACTTTGACCTCGACGATAAGAACCGCCTCGTTCGGCGCGGCGAAGCGGCGTCGGCGCCTTACGTCTTCACCGGCGTGCAGATCATCGACACCCGCCTCCTCGACGGCGCGCCCGCCGGCCCCTTCTCCACCAACGTTCTCTGGAACAAGGCGTTGGAGCGAGGGCGCCTCTTCGGTATCGTTCATGAGGGCGCGTGGATGCATGTCGGCTCCCCCGCCGGACTGAAGGACGCCGAAGCCCGCCTTGCCGCACTCCGGGACGACCGCCGCAACTGACGCGCCGCTCTTCAGCGGGGCGGCGCCGCACGTCTACTCGATCCCCGCCGGCCGGCCGTTTCTGAAGGACCTCGCCCGCGGCCTCGTAGACGCCCTCGGCGCGGATCCGATGGATCTGGCGCGCGCGGAGGTTCTCCTGCCGACGCGTCGCGCCGCACGCGCGTTCGCCGAGGCGATCCGCGAGGCGTCGGGCGCGGAGGCGACGCTCGCGCCGCGCGTGCGCGCCCTCGGCGATCTCGACGATAACGACCTCCTCTTCGAAGCCGGCCTCGACGGGCTCGATCTTCCGCCCGCCGCGACTGCAGCGGACCGCCGCCTCACCCTCGCCCGGCTGGTCTACGCCCGAGACGCGGCGGCGGCCGAGGGCGGCGCGTCGTGGACCCGCGCCCTCGCCGGGGCCGACGCCCTTTCAGCGTTCTTCGAAAGCGTCACGACGGAGGACGCCGACCTTACGCGTCTCGCCGAGCTCGCGCCCGACAACCTCGCTGAACACTGGCGCGACGCCGCCGCGTTTCTGGAAATCGCCGCAGAAGCATGGCCGGCGCATCTGAAGGAGCGTGGGCTGATCGATCCCGCCGAGAGGCGTCGTCTGGCCGTCGAGGCTTATGCGGAACGCCTCCGAGCTACGCCGCCAGACCGGCCGGTTATCGCAGCGGGATCCACCGGGTCGATGCCGGCAGTCGCGGCGCTTCTCGCCGCCGTCGCTCAAGCGCCGACCGGCTGCGTCGTGCTGCCCGGGCTTGATCAGGGTCTTGACGAGCACGGCTGGCGCCTCGTCGACGAGCGCCACCCGCAGGGCGGCCTCAAAGCTCTCCTTGCTCAAGACGACATGTGCGACCGCGCCGCGGTCCGCCGCTGGCCGGGGTCCCCGTCTGCAGACGACCTCACGCCGCGGCGCGCCCTGATGGGAGCCGCCCTCCGGCCGGCGGACGCGACCGAGACCCTCCGCGACGCCGCCGACGCCCTCGCGCCGCATGCGGGCCTCGCCGTGCAGGGCCTCCGCCTCGTCGCGACGGAAGACGAAACCCATGAAGCGGCGACGGTCGCCGTTCTCGTCCGGGAGGCCCTTGAGACGCCGGGGCGCTCCGTCCTCGTCGTAACGCCTGATCGCGAGCTCGCAAGACGGATCGCGTCGACCCTCCGGCGCTGGGATATCGCCATCGACGACAGCGCCGGTCGCGAGGCGCACCGCTCCACCGCCGGCGCATTTCTGGAGCGCGCCGCCGCGTATCTCGCGAACCCCACCGACCCGGTTGCGCTCGCGGCGCTTTGCCGGCACCCGCTCGCCCGCTTCGGTCTCTCGCCTGAGGACGCAGCACGCGCCGCTTCGCAGATCGATCGTGCGCTGCGCGGCCCCCGGCGGGAAGAGAGCGCGGACGCGACGCTCGAACGCGCCGCAAAAGACGAGGCGGCGAGCGGCGTCGTCGCGGCGATGCGGGCGGCGCTCGCCGCAAGCGGCTTTGAGACTGCACAGAATGCGGAGGACCGGGTCGCAGCGCATCTCGCCTTTTGCGAGGCGATCGCCGCCGGCGACCGCGATGCGGGCGAGACGCGGCTCTGGTCCGCCCATGGCGGCGGCGCCCTCGCCGAAGCGCTCGCCGACCTCCGGAACAGTCTCGCCGGTTTCGGCGCGCTGTCGGCGCCGGAATACGGCGCGTTCTTCCGGCGTCTTCTCTCCGGCGTCTCCATCCGTCCACGGTCGGGCGACCATCCGCGGGCGCTGATCCTCGGGCCGCTCGAAGCACGTCTTCAAAGCGCCGATCTCGTCATTCTCGCAGGGCTCGTCGAAGGCGGGTGGCCGAAGGCGGCGGAGGAGGACCCGTTCCTGTCGCGGACGATGCGCGCCGCCATCGGCCTGCCGTCGCCGGAGCGCCGCATCGGCCTCGCGGCGCATGATTTCCAGCAGCTCGCCAGCGCGCCCGAAACGCGCCTTGTCTGGGCGAAGCGCGCCGGCGGCGCCCCAGCGCGTCCTTCCCGCTTCATCGTCCGTCTTTTGAATATCTTGACGGGCGACGCCCTGAAAACCGTCGCCGCCGAAGCCGTCGCCCCCCAGCCGCAAAGCGCGTGGGCCGCCGACCTTGATCAAATCGACCGGCCTCGCCCGGCCGCCGCGCCGCAGCCGCGACCACCCCTCGCCGCGCGGCCGCGCACGCTCTCTGCAAGCGATCTGAAAGCCCTCGCCCGCGATCCTTACGCGGTCTACGCAAAGAAAATCCTCCGCCTCCGGAAGCTAGACGCCCTCGACGACAATATCGACGCGCGGCTGCGCGGGACGGTCGCTCACAAGGCGCTGGAGATCTTCGCCGCACGCCTGCTCGAGGGTGAAGCGTTCGAGCCGGAGCGCCTCTTCGACGATCTGGAACGGGCGATGCAGGCCGAGGCCGTGCCGGAAACCGTCCGCAATCGGTGGCGGCCGCGCCTCCGACGCTCCCTCGAAGCGCTCGCGCGCGTCGACGACGGACTCCGCACTGGGGCTGTTGCAGCGCTGGAGGATGAAGGGCGCTGGACGGCGACGGATCTGCCCGGCGGACCGCTGACGATTACTGCGAAGGCGGATCGAATCGATCGCGACGCGGACGGGCGGGCCCTCATCTGGGACTACAAGACCGGCGCGCCGGACACGCACAAACAGATGGCGGCGGGTCTTGCGCCGCAGTTGCCGGCGGAAGCCTTGATCCTTGAAGCGGGCGGCTACGCGGCGTTTCAAAACGTCCGCGTCGCCGGCCTCGGCTTTATCGCCCTCTCGGGCAAGGCGGGCGCCGACTTTAAGCTCTACGTCGGGAAGACGCTCGACGATGTCATGGAGGCGGCGCGTCGCGGCCTGCCGGAGATTCTGGCCGCCTTCGACGATCCGCAGACGCCTTATCTCTCCCAGCCGCGGGCGTTTTCGCAGAAGCACGCAGGCGATTACGATCAGCTTGCGCGCCGCGCCGAATGGGCCCGCGCCGGCGAGGAGGAGGGCGGCGAATGAGCGGGCCCGCCACTGATCCCATCGACGCCGCGACCGCCGCCCAGCGCTCCGCCGCGAACCCCGCCGTCAACGCCTGGACGGCGGCGAACGCGGGCTCCGGCAAGACGCGGGTGCTGATAGACCGGGTCGTCCGCCTTCTGCTCGCCGGCGCCGACCCCGGGTCCGTCCTCTGCGTCACGTTCACCAAAGCCGCCGCGGCGGAGATGGAGCAGCGGCTCTTCGCGGTGCTCGGCGCATGGGCGCTGAAGGACGATGCGGGCCTCAGCGCGGCCATCATGGCCCTCGACGGGCGAACGACGGCGCCGGACGCTGAGCGCCTCAACGAAGCGCGCCGCCTGTTCGCTCGCGCTCTGGAGACGCCCGGCGGCCTTAAAATCCAGACCCTGCACGCTTTTTCGGAGTCCATCCTTCGGCGCTTTCCCATAGAGGCGGGCCTCGCCCCGGGCTTCGACGTCGCCTCCGACGAGGACGCGGCTGCGCTTCAGGACGCCGCGCTTGACGACGTCGCCCGCGGACAAGCGGGGGAGGCTCCTCGAGAGGCGTTCGAGCGCCTCGCCGCCTTAAGGGACCACCAGAGCCTTCAGAGCCTTGTCGGCGCCGTCGTCCGCGCCGGGCCCGCGGTTGAGGAGCAGACCGCGCAGCTCGGCGGGCTCAATCCGTATTTAGAGGATATCGCCCGACGGCTCGACGTTGATCCGGATGCGACCGAGAAAAGTCTCAGCGAAGACTACAAGGCGGCGACGGACGTACCTCGGCTCGCCGCCCTGATCGGCGCGCTTGAGACCGGAAAAAAAACTGATGGAGACATGGCGACCGCACTGCGCCAAGCCGAGCGCGCAGTCACGACCGAAGCGTTCATCGACGCGATGCGGGACGCGTTCCTGACGGACCGCGGGAAACAGCGCAGCCTCGGCAAGTTGCCGACGAAAGATGTAAAGAACGCTTTTCCGGAGGCGGAGGGTTGGCTTCTGGGCCAGCAGGCTCGCTTCAATCAGTATTGCGATCGCCTTTCGGCGCTGGCGAGCTTTCGGCTGACATCTGACCTGCATGTTCTCGGGGCCGCCGTCCGCGAGCGCTACCGCAACGCGAAAGCGCGGCGCTCGCTCGTCGATTACGACGACCTCGTCCTCAAGGCGAAGACCGTCTTCGAAGGCGAGCGGGCGGCGTGGGCGCGCTATAAGCTGGATCAGGGCCTCGACCACGTCCTCCTCGACGAGGCGCAGGATACGAGCCCCGCGCAATGGTCCGTGCTCGATGGGATCGCCGCAGAGTTTTTCGCCGGGCTCGGCGCAGCGGAGGATCAGGAGCGCCATCGGACGGTTTTCGTCGTCGGCGACCAGAAACAGTCGATCTACTCCTTCCAGGGCGCCGACGCCGGTCTGTTCGACGAAAAACTCAGCGACTACCACGCCCGCGCGGAGACGGCGGAGGTTGCGTTAGAGGCGCCGTTCATGGAGGTTTCTTTCCGCACGACGCCCCCCATCCTGCAGTTTGCGGACGAGCTTTTCGCGGAGGAGGAGGCGGCGAGCGGCCTTGGGGAGAGAACCTCCAGCCACGTCTCCGCGCGCGTCGGCGGCGCCGGGCGGGTCGAGTTCTGGCCGCTGGTCAAAAAACCGGATGCGCCGGAAGAAAAGCCCTGGCACGCGCCGGTGGACGCCGAAGCCCGCGGCGACCCGAATGCGATCCTCGCTGAAAAAATCGCCGCGACAATCGCTGGCTGGCTGGAGAACGGCGAGCGTCTCGCCTCCCTCGACCGGCCGCTGCGCGCGTCCGACATTATGGTCCTTGCGACCCGCCGCGGCCCGGTTTTTCATGCGGTCTCCCGGGCGCTCGCGCAGAAGGGCGTTCCCGTCGAAGGCGCCGACCGCATTCTCCTTCTCGACGATGCGGGCGTGCAGGACCTTCTCGCCCTCGCCCGCTGGGCGTTGCAGCGCAGCGACGATCTTTCCCTTGCGGAGCTTTTAAGGAGCCCGTTCGGCGGCGTGTCGGAGCAGGCTCTCTTTGAGATCGCCCACGGACGGGACGGGCCCCTGCACCGCATCGTCCGCGAGAAAGCGGCTGGCGATCCCAAGTTGGGGACGATCGCGGACCGCCTCTTCGCCCTCTCCGCCGGCGCGAACCGGCTCAGCCCGTTCGACTTCTTCAGCCACGCCCTCGACAGCGGAACGCCGACGGGCCGGACGCTGCTTTCTAAGCGTCTGGGTACGGAATGGGAGGAGCCGGTCGCTAGCCTCCTGCGCCTCGCTCTCGACTACGAGGCGGAGCCGGGTCCGAGCCTTGAAGGTTTCCTCCGCTGGCTCCGTGGTCGCGGCGGCGAGGTGAAGCGCGAGCTCGACGAAGGCGGCGGCGGCGTCCGCGTCATGACCGTGCACGGCGCGAAGGGTCTCGAGGCGGAAGTCGTCTTCCTGGCGGACGCCAACGACGCGCCGCAGCCGCCTAAATCCGACGCGCCCTACGCTTTGCTGGGCGCCCCGGAAACGCCGGGCGCCACGCCGCGGCGTCTCGCCGGCGCCCTCGTCGTCGATGCAGGCGAGACGCCGCGTCCGCAGGCGCTCGAGGCCGCGCGCGACGACGCCCTCCGCAGGCAAATGGAAGAGCGGCGACGCCTCCTCTATGTGGCCGCGACCCGCGCCCGCGAGCGGCTTTACATCTGCGGAACGGAAGGACAGCGAAAAGACACTGCCGATCAGCCGGACGTGAACCGGCGGACCTGGCACGGCCTCGCGACACGCGCTTTTCGTCGGCTGGTCGATCGGGGCCTGGCGACCGCTCAGGACGACGAGGACGGCGTTCTCTATCGTCTTGAGGCGGAGCAGACGGCGGCCGTGAAGGCGCAGCCTGAGGACGCGCCTACGCCAGCGCCGCCAGCGCCCGACTGGCTCGACACACCGGCGCCCGCGGAGCTGCAAGCGTTCGCCCTCTCCCCCTCGGCGCTCGGCGCGGACGAGCTGCCGGATGCGGATCTGCGGATCGACGCACCGTCGCGCTCGCCGGTCGCGACGGACCCGCGCAGGCGCGGCCTCGCGATCCATGCGCTGCTGGAGCATCTCCCCGGCCTCCCGCCGCCCGAGCGCGCCCCGCGCGCCGACCGCTATCTCGCCGCCGAGGCCGCCGACGCGCCGCAGTCCGAGCGGGACGGCTGGCGCGACGAGGCGCTCGCGGTTCTCGACGACGCTCGCTTCGCAGCGGTGTTCGCGCCCGGCTCCCTCGCCGAGGCGCCGATCAGCGGGCGCCTTGGAAACGGAGACCTGCTCGTTTCCGGCCAGATCGACCGCCTCGCCGTCTCCGAAACGGAGATCCTCTGCGTCGATTACAAGACCAACCGGCCGCCGCCGGCCCGCTGGGAGGATGCGCCGGACGCCTATAAAGCCCAGCTCGCCGCCTACGCCGCGCTGTTGCAGAAAATCTTCCCCGGCCGGCCGGTTCGGGCCGCTCTGTTATGGACGTACGGGCCGTCGCTGATGGAGATACCCGAAGCGGGCTTGATAGAATCTCTCAACACCGCGCTGGGCGACGTTCACGCTCCCGCGACGCGGGCCGACGAGCCGGAACTCAACGCTTGAAGCCCTTGCGCGGCGTCCATAGCTTGCCCTGACAGCGGAACGGCGCGCTCCAGCGCCTCTTGTTTGATTAGAAAAAGGAGGCCGCCATGGCCGGGACCATCGCCGTCACGGACGCATCGTTCGAGCAGGACGTTCTGAACGCCGGGAAACCGGTCCTTGTTGATTTCTGGGCGGAATGGTGCGGGCCATGCAAGCAGGTCGCGCCCATCCTCGACGACATCGCCGCCGAATACGGCGACGCGCTGACGATCGCGAAAATCAACATGGATGAAGACCCGGAGACGGGCATGCGCTACGGCGTCCGCTCCATCCCGACGCTTATGCTGTTCGTAGGCGGAGAGCTGAAAGCAACGCAGGTCGGCGCGCACCCGAAAGGCGCCCTTGATGCGTGGATTTCCTCAAACGGCGTGACGAAGGCGGCTTAGGCCCCGTTACGCGTTGTCGCGCAGCACCTCGCCGGCGAGATAAAGCGAGCCGCAAATGAGAATGCGGGGCGGCGCATCCGCCCCGCGGCAGGCCCGCTCAAGCGCGTCCATAACGCTCCCGCACGGCCGCGCCGGAACGCCGGACCTGGTCGCGGCGGCCGCGAGATCCTCCGGCGAGTAGGGCGTTCCTGTCCCGGCCTCGACCGTGAAGGCCGCCGCCGCCAGACCGGCGAAGGCTTCGAAATAGCCGATCGGGTCCTTGTTCGACTGCATGCCGGCGATGAGGACGAGGGGCCGCGGCGCCTTGTCGTGGAGATCGGCGAACGCGCCCGACACCGCCTGCGCCGCATGCGGATTATGCCCGCCATCGAGCCAAAGCTCGGCTTCCCCACGCGTCAGCTCCGCCGCCCGATCGACCAGCGGGCCTGATTTGAGGCGCTGCATCCGGGCAGGCCAGCAGGCCGTCTCCAGACCTTTCGAGAGCGCCGCGTCGTCGAGACCGAAGCCGCCCGCGACAAGAGCCGCGACGGCGAGACCGGCGTTGTCGATCTGATGGCGGCCGAGAAGACGCGGCGCGCTCAGATCACGCACGCTCTCTTCGTCTTCGAAAACAAGCCGTCCGTGCTCTTCGTAGACGCGCCACTCCTCCCCATAGCGATAAGGCCTTGCGCCGATGCGCGCTGCTTCGGCGCTCAGCATGTCAGCCGCTTCGGCGCCCTGGCGGCCGATAACGGCGGGGGCGCCGCGGCGGAAGACGCCCGCCTTTTCGCGTGCGATCTCGCCGAGGGTGGTCCCGAGATATTCCTGATGGTCCATGCCGACCGGCGCGACGACCGCTGCGGCCGCCGTGGGCGCCACGTTCGTCGCGTCGAGGCGGCCGCCGAGACCGACCTCCAGCACCAGAACGTCAGCGGGCGTCTCGGCGAAGGCGAGGAAAGCGGCGCTCGTCACGGCCTCGAAATAGGTGAGCGTCTCTTCGCCCGCCGCCTCCTCGCAGCGCAGGAGGACGTCCGCCAGCTGATCGTCGGAAATCTCGTTGTCGGCGAGGACGATCCGCTCGTTGAAACGCACGAGATGAGGCGACGTATAGGCGTGGACCGAACGACCGGAGGCCCGCAGCGCCGCGGCGATGAAGGCGCATGTCGAGCCTTTGCCGTTGGTGCCCGCGACGTGGACCACCGGCGGCAGCCGCCGCTCCGGGTGGTCGAGGCGGGCGAGCGCGTTCTCCATGCGGCCGAGGCCGAGGTCGATGAGCTTCGGGCGTCGCTCGGCGAGACGGGCGAGCGCGGCGTCGGATCTGCTCATGGGGCGGCGGTCCGGACGGGCGGCTACTCCGCCGCCTTGTCGAGGGGCTCGGCGTCGTTCGCAGGGGCCGGGTCTTTCGCAGCCGGCGTCTTCGGCTCGGGCGCCGATGCGGGCGCAGCCGGTTCGTCCGTGTTCGCAACCACCTGCGGTTCCGCGACCGGGGCGGCCGGCGCGTCGGCGGCGATGTTCAGAAACACGCGCATGAGCCGGCCGAGGGTCGACTTCATCTCCGCGCGAGAGACGACGGCGTCGACCATGCCCTTTTCAAAGAGATATTCAGAGCGCTGAAAGCCTTCCGGCAGCTTCTCGCGGATCGTCTGCTCGATGACGCGCGGGCCGGCGAAGCCGATGAGGGCGCCGGGCTCCGCAAGATGAACGTCGCCCAGCATCGCATAGGAGGCCGTGACGCCGCCCGTCGTCGGGTGGGTGAGGACGACGATGTAGGGAAGCCCCGCCTCCTTCACCATCTGCACGCCGATGGTGGTGCGCGGCATCTGCATGAGGGAGAGGATGCCCTCCTGCATGCGTGCGCCGCCGGAGGCGGTGAAGCAGACGAGGGCGCATTTGCGCGCGACCGCCTCTTCCGCAGCCCGGATGAACGCCTCGCCGAGGGCCGCACCCATGGAGCCGCCCATGAAAGCGAAGTTCTGCAGGGCGACCACCGTCTCAACGCCGTCGATCTTGCCGACGGCGAGGATCATCGCGTCGTCTTCGCCGGTCTTTTTGCGGGCGTCGCGCAGACGATCGACGTATTTCTTCTCGTCGCGGAACTTCAGCGGATCGAGGGGAACGTCCGGCGTCGCGATCCGCTCATAGGCCCCCTCGTCGAAGATGAAGGCGAGGCGCTCCTTCGCGCCGACGGGCAGATGGTGTCCGCAGCTCGGACAGACATTGTGGGCCGCCTCCATATCCCGGTGGAAGATCATGTCCGCGCAGGACGGGCACTTCACCCAGAGGGTGTCCGTGTCCCCTTCGCGGTTGCGGAACATGTTCTTGATGCCCGGGGGCGTGATGTCGGAGAGCCAGTTCATCGTGTCGCTCCGTTTGCTGTTACGTCACGCGGGCCGCGCGCACGGCGGAGGATAACGCGCGGGCTTTAACCAAAACTTGGTCGGCGGCGTTTTCAGACCCGTCATCTAGCGCGGCGGCGAGGGTTTCCACAAGCGCCGATCCGACGACGACCGCGTCCGCGACCCGGGCGATCTCGGCGGCGCGTTCCGGCGTTTTGACCCCGAAACCGACCGCAACCGGCAGGCCCGACGCCGCGCGCACCGCCGCGACGGCGCCCGCCACCTCTCCTTGCGCGCCGGAGGCGCCGCCCGTCACTCCCGCGACGGAGACATAGTAAACGAAGCCCGAGGTCTCCCGCACCACCGCCGGCAGGCGCTTTGCGTCCGTCGTCGGGGTCGCGAGGCGGATGAGGTCGACCCCATGCGGCTTTAGGGCGGCGAGCAGCGCGGGGGCCTCCTCCGGCGGCGCGTCGACGATGATCGCCCCGTCGACGCCCGCTTCAGCCGCGTCGGCGGCGAAACGGTCGAGGCCGTAGCTTTCGAACGGGTTGAGGTAGCCCATCAGCACGATCGGCGTCTCGGCGTCGCCTTCCCGGAAACCGCGCACGAGGTCGAGGGTCTTCGCCAGCGTCTGCCCGGCCTCCAGCGCCCGCAGCACCGCCGCCTGGATCGCCGGCCCGTCCGCCATGGGGTCGGTGAAACACACCCCGATCTCGATGAGATCCGCCCCCGCGTCCGGCAGACCGCGCAGAAGCGCCAGCGACGCCTCAAACGACGGATCGCCCCCCATGACGAACGGAATGAAGGCGGCGCGGTTTTCAGAAGCGAGAGCGGCGAAGCGGGTGGGGATGCGGGACATGCTCAGGGACAACAACCTTTTAGTACGCTGGATGCGGTCGGTTTCGAATATACTCTGCAGCGCGGGTTGCTAACAATTTTCGGGTTCTTAAGATCAGAAATCAGCAGATTATCCTCGGTGCATACAACCCTAGACCTGCACGCATGTACAAGTTCTATAATATGTCTATCGTTGCTTTGAATTAGGTTTTTAATATTATGTCTTATTGGGGCTGGATAAACGAGCGAAGCTCTGCCAACCTTTTTTAACTCAACAACTATCTTGCGAAATCTTTGAGGATATTCGCGGACTAAATCCTCCGAGTAAACAAGACGCCCCCCCTTTTTCAGGTAAGCGGAAACTGGGACATAATTGTCGTCTCCGTTTACAATTTTTGCAATGGCGCAGGCGTCAATTATAATACACATCAAATGCCTAGGCTTCGGAAAGCCTCCTCCATAAAGAAACTCCGGTAGGCATCTGGCGGGTCGATAAGCTCTCCATTTGAGCCGATTTCAATATGATGAATTTTGCTATTAAAGCGATTTTTCTCAAAGAATAATATAGAGACATCTCTACTCGATATGATTTCGCGTTGCACACAGCTCAATACACGATCCATAAAGAAATCGCTGTGAGTCTCAATTATTAAATTCGGAAATTTCTTTTCTTTTGCAGTCTTTGCTATTACTTCCCCTAGCGCAGCTTGCGCGCTCGGATGAAGGTGAACTTCCGGCTGCTGTATCAATATAGTTTCTGAGCTTGAAATATTTGACATCATTACAAACAAAGGCAGTATTTGCGAAATTCCATAACCCATGTCAATTATATTGATTTGCTTTCCTTGCTTCTTGACAAGAATCTGAAAAGGGTCAGTCTCGCTTTTCCCAAGTTTTTGTACTTTAATTTCTTCAAATAGACCGGTTTCTCGACCGTATTTTTCGAGCTGATCTTTTAATTCTGCCCATCTATGTGTGTCTAACCGAGCCATTTTCCCAAGATTAGAAATGAGTTGATCGCCCTCCGAAGATGGGCCTAATTGAGTGGGATCATAGTTACGTTGAGGTCTTGTTCGAACGGGAGCGAGTGCGGTCAAACTTCCTGATCTTCGAGAAGATATACGGCGAGTGTGATTAAGTATTTCTTCAATTATTCCGATGGCAATCTTCTCGTCATTCGATATGCTTTTATCTTCAAGCCTTGAGCTAAAAACTATTTCGCGCAAAAAGAAATCAAATCCGAAAAAATCTGGATGTCTGCCAAGAACGGCCGCTGGTCGGGCATGTCTTACTTTGTGCTCAAATTTTATATTTTCATCTTCAACCGCGGCAGTCCAATCGATGTCACTACTTACTCTAACGGATTTTCCGTCTTTAGACACGCCAAATTCTGTTGGTTTACAGTCGCCGTCTTCATCGGCAAAGGTTACCTCAAATAACGTAAGGTCTCCACCCTTGCGCGAGGAACGAGGATTGCCACGCTCTAAACCAAGTTTAAAACTTGATGCAGTCCCATGCCTACCGCCTCGGCTATGGGCTATACTCCTATAGCCACCCAAAAAGAAAGGGTCTTTATTAAACGAAACATCACGCTCACCAGAAGTAAATTCGTAAATATAACGAAAACCAGCCAAGAAAGAACTCTTGCCTGCGCTATTTTCGCCGACTAATATAGTCAATGGCCGTACTGGAGCGGTTTGGGGCTCGCCGAAGCACCGAAATTTTTCAAAGGAGACGTGCAATTTTATCCACCGAACTTTCAATTTCTATCAGTCGTTTATAGTGCATTTCTACTCCTTCCTCACTCCCCCAACAGCTCCATCGCAGCGACCACCATCGCTTCGGTTCCGAGCGTCACCGCCGGTTCCGGTTCGATCTTGAAAAAGGGGGAGTGGTGGCTCGGGGCGTCGTCGACCTTGTCGGCGGGGGTGCCGCCGACGGCGAAGTAGACGCCTTTGACGCCCGTCTCCGGGGCGACGAAATAGGAGAAATCCTCCGCGCCCATGCCTTCGCGCGGTTTGTCCAGCAGCACCTCGCCGCCAAGGGCCGTCGCGAAGACGCCGCGCAGGCGCTCCGCGGTCGGGGCGTCGTTCACGGTCGGCGGCGTCGTTTCGGTTTTGGAGCGGACGACGTCCGGCAGCAGATCCTCCGGCACGCCGAGGGCGCGGGCGGTGCCTTCTGCGACGCGGTCGATGCCGTCGAGCAGCTTTTCGCGCGTGTCCGGATCATCGGAGCGGACGGTGAGCTGCAGGTGCACCTTGTCGCCGATGATGTTGTGCTTGGTCCCGCCATGGATCGAGCCGACGGTGATGACGCCGGGCTTCAGCGGCGCGATCGACCGGCTGACGATCGACTGCAGGGAGACGACGATCTGGGCGGCGACGAGCACCGGGTCGACGCCCTTGTGCGGAGAGGCTCCGTGGGCGCCGACGCCTTTCACATAGATGTCGACGGAGTCCGAAGACGAATAGGCCGCCCCGGTCGGCAGCTCGATGCGGCCCGTCGGCGTCTGGGCGGAGACATGGAACGCGACGGCGTAGTCCGGCTTTGGAAACTTCGTGTAGAGCCCGTCCGCCATCATGGCGCGGGCGCCGGAGATGCGCTCCTCCGCCGGCTGGCCGATGAGGACGAGGGTTCCCTTCCAGCGATCCTTATGAGCTGCAAGCTGGCGCGCGGCCCCGACGAGGGACGTGACGTGCACGTCGTGCCCGCAGGCGTGCATGACCGGCTTCACGGTCCCGTCGAGATCGGCCTGCGTCGCGGTGGAGGCGTAAGCGAGCCCGGTGTCTTCCTTCACCGGCAGGCCGTCCATGTCGGCGCGGAGCATCACCGTCGGGCCGTCGCCGTTCTCCATAACCGCGACGACGCCCGTGCGCCCGACCCCCGCCGTGACGTCGTACCCCAGCGCCTCCAGCTCGCCGGCGAGCTTCTTCGCCGTCTCTTTTTCGAAAAAGGAAAGCTCCGGGTTCTGGTGAAACCAGACGAAGAGGTCCGCCAGGTTCTCCTCATAGTCCGACGCGATGGCGGCGCGGAGGTCGCCCTCATGGTGATCGGCCCGAGCCGGCGAGATGAAGAACGCGAGTGCGGCTGAGGCGAGGAGGAGGCGTTTCATGGGGCGGGCTCCTGTTGAGTCGT
>JBCBJX010000078.1:0-15662 GCA_038522735.1 Pseudomonadota bacterium | reverse complement strand
GCGGTAGCCCAGGCCTGCGACCGCGGCGAGACGACACGAAAGGACGCTGCCGGATGTATTTTGTATGCTGCAGAAAAGGCAACGCAGATGGCCCTTGATGCGATCCAGATTCTCGGTGGCAACGGCTACATCAACGAGTACCCGACGGGGCGCTTGCTACGCGATGCTAAGTTGTATGAGATCGGCGCTGGGACGAGCGAAATCCGCCGCATGCTGATCGGGCGGGAGATTTTCGAGAAGACGGGGTGATGGTAGAATCCGTTAAGCCAAAACAGGTCAAGCTTTCACTGCTGCGGGATATTGGCTGGAAGTTCTGGGATCCGATTGGATTAGCTGAAGACGGTCAAAATTGGGAAAATTGGCCATACGCGGACGAGTATGATGCATATCTGCTTAGAGCGTCATACCTCCTCCGCGCAGATCGAGTAACAGAAGCGGCCGAGTATCTGCTTCAAATCGAAAGCGGTCACATGGGATTGGGCGTCCGCGAGGGCGCGTCGGATCGCGTACGGAAAACCGTTGATGAGATTACGAAAACAGCTGAGCAGCTTTAGCCGGAGTTAAATCCAATCTTCGTCCTGAGGAGCCGCGAAGCGGCGTCACGAAGGACGGCCGCCGGGCGCCCCGCCGCCATCCTTCGCGACGCGCGGCTGCGCCGCGCTCCTCAGGATGAAGGCTGTTCTGGGAAAGTAGAGCGGCCGCCCATTGCTCCCGCGTGCGGCGCGGGGGATGGTCGCGGCCATGAAACGCCTCCTCGCCGCCCTCCCGCTCTCCGCCTGCTTCAGCGGCGCTTACCTCGACATCGCGCCGCCGGAGCCGGTGGCGGATATCGCGGCGTTCGCGCCGGTGCAGTCGGCGCCCATCGTGTCGCTCGCGAGCCTTGCGGACCGATACCCGGGCGGCGTCGAGGCGGTCGCCGTCCGCACGGGACGCGATCTGGAAGCCGACATCGCGTCCTATGACGAGGCGTTCCTCGCCTATCGCGTAACGCCCTGCGCGGCGAAGGCCGACGGGACGGTGCTCTATCTCGCTCCGGCCGCCGTGCGCCGCGCGCCTGAAGACGCGCCCGCATGGGTGCGGACGTTCCATCTGATCGCGCCGGTGGATCTCGATGGCGCCATGGCCGACTTCCAGTCCGCCCGGCGCGCCGGCCCGCCGCTTATTCCGAGCGCGAACATGTGCGCGAGCCTCGGCGCGGCGACGGCGAACGGGTTCTATCCGCTGACGGAGCGCGCGCCCGTCTCGTTCTGAGCGCGGCTCAGCGCCCCATCCCGAAGGCCGTCGCGCCTGCAGGGTCCGCGAAGCGTCGGCGGGCGGCGGCGAGGGCGCGCACATAGCGCCGCGCGATCGGCTTAGAGGTGAGGCGGGTGATGAGAACGCCGGCGAAGACCGCCGTCGCGCCCGCCGTCAGCACCATCTCCTGATCGGACATGCGGCCGGCGTCGACATAGGTGAGAAGGAACAGCGCCGAAGCCGCGCCGGGTGCGCCGCCGAACCAGGAGACGAAGCGCCGGCTCTCGGCGTCGATCGGCGCCCGGGCGAGGGCGGCTTCGCGCGCGATGATCCGCACCCCGCCGACCACGAACACCGCAAAGAGAAGTATGAGGAGATCCGCCTCGGCGAGGATTTGCGGCGCGAGCACGAAGCCGAAGAGGGCGAAGGCGACGGGCGAAACGCCCCGGTCGGCGATCCGCCGCAAGGCCACCCGGCTCGGCGCCGCAAGCCGCCCGTCATGCGCAAGCGCGAGGCCGGCCGCGGCCGCCGCGCAGATCGGGTTGGCGATCGAAAACGTCGCCGCCGCGAACGCCGTCGCTCCGCCGGCGACGGCGAAGGCGCGCGAGAGCCGCTCCCGTCCCGATCGCGCGGCGATCCGCGCCGGGATCGCAGCCGCCGCGCCGATGAACGCCCCGAGGATGAGACCGAGAAGAACCGAGGCGATGGTCAGTTCCAGCGCCGCCGCCGGCCGGGCGCCCGCGTCGGGGACCCCGGCGGCCGAGGCGAGGACGATCGCCGCCGGCGCGCCGAGAACGAGGGTCGCGGCGCTTTCCGTCCGCACCGCGAACTTCATGGCGTTGGGCGCCGGCGCACGCATGAAGACGGTGCGGTCCGTCGCCGCCCCGTTGAGGACGAGCGCCGCCGCAAGGGCGACCGCTGACCAGCTGGAAAGCCCGGGGAGAAGCGCGAACGCGGCCGCAGCTGCTCCGACGAGGAAGATCGGCGCCCCGATGGTCGCGAGGCGGAAGGAAGTGGGACAGGCTTTCGGCAGCCGGCCGAGCTTCACCTGCAGCCCGGCGGCGAACGCCAGGCCGGAAAGGAGCGTCGTCGCAAGCGCCGCGACCGCGGCGGCGTCCGCCTCCAAGCCGCCGAATCGCGCCGCGGCGATCCCGGCGGCGCTGGCGATCAGGAGGAGAAGCGCCGGCGAGCTGGCGGCGCGCTGGGAGAGCAGCGGAAAAGAACGTTCCGCGAACATACAAAACAGCGCAATCGCGATGGCCGCGAGAAGCATCGGGGGCTCCTGGCCGAAGGCCGGTGACTGACTAAGCGATGGTGAGGTGATCCGCAGACCCGCGCAAATGGTTTCGTTTCGCGGGCGACCCCTTTAGCGGGTGAGTCGCGGCCGGCGCCTATGCTTGCGTCGGGCCCGTTTGCGCCACAGCGACGATCGCATAAATCCCTCCCATGAGCACGACGTCCCGGCGGGCGCTTTCCGCCGACATTCTGGTCATCGGGGCCGGCGTGATCGGCCTCTCCCTCGCCTGGCGGCTGCGACAGGCGGGCGCGGACGTTCTGGTGCTGGAGGCCGGCGCGGCGGGGGCCGGGGCGACGAGTGCGGCGGCGGGGATGCTCGCCCCGCGGTCCGAGGCGGCCGAAGCGCCGGGCGGCCATCCCGCGCTCGAGGCGTTCGGCGAGGAGAGCCTCGCCCTCTGGCCCGGTTTCGCAGACGAGTTGAGCGTCACCGGCGGCCTTGATCTGGAGTTCGACCTGTCGGGCGTCGTCGCCGTCGCCCGACCCGGCGATCCGCCGATCGGGCCGGACGCGGAGATGCTCGACGCGGACGAGGTTCGGGCGCTCGAGCCGGCGCTGCGGGGCGAGATCGCCGCAGGCCTCTTCCGGGCCGGCGAGGGCCGGGTCGATCCACGCAAGGTCGCCGCGGCGCTCGCTAGGGCGTTTCGCAATGCTGGCGGGCGGCTCGTTGAAGCCGCGCCGGCGACCGCGCTGCGCATGCGCAGCGGCCGCTGCGTCGGCGCTGTCGGCGCGTTCGGGGCGGCGGAGGCGGGCGCGACGGTGGTCGCCTCCGGGGCCGGCGCGCCGCGGCTCCTCGCGCCCCTCGGCGTCGATTGCGCGGTGACGCCCGTAAAAGGACAGATCCTGTCGGTTCGCCTCGATGGCGCGCCGAGGCGCGTCGTGCGGGCCCCCGGTCTCTATCTTGTTCCGAAAGAGGACGGACGATTGTTGATCGGCGCGACGGTGGAACCCGGCGTCCGCGATCTCGAGCCGACGCCGGCCGCGCGCGATCGGTTGCTCGCCGAGGCGGCGCGTCTCGTCCCGGCGATCGGACAGGCGGAGATCGTCGAGCACCTCGCGGGCGTTCGGCCTGGAACGCCCGACGACGCGCCGCTGCTCGGTCCGCCATCGGAGGAAATCGAAGGGCTCGTTCTCGCCGTCGGACATTACCGGAGCGGCGTGCTGCTCGCGCCTGCAACGGCGGAGGCGATGACGGATTATCTCGGGTTCGGCCGTTCGCCTGAAGCGTTCTCGACGTTCCGTGCGGACCGCTTCGGGCGGCGCGCCTTTTCCGACCAGAGCTTGCGGACCGTCCGCGGCCAGAAATAGCGTTTGCGGACCTTGCGCTTCGCCTCCGCCGGTTTCGGGGCGGCGACGTCGTCGAGATTGATCTGATCCTCGGCCTCTTCAGGCGCAGCCGTCGGCTCAGGCGCGCCCGGGCCCGCATCGGCGTCGGCCGCCCGCTCCGTCTCCGCCGCGTCGTCCGCCTCGGGCTCCGGGGCCGTCTTGGTTTCGGGCGCCGCCACGAGGTCCGACACGAACGCCATCTCCGGATCGACGGGCGCCTTTGCGTCGGCCCCGAAGGTCGGGAGCAGGTCGTCGAGCAGTGACAGATCGACCGCCGGCCGGCCCTCCGGTCCCTCGTCGTCGGTAATGCGGCGCGACGGCGCGGAGACCGTATCGATTAGCGATACCGGCGTCGGCGGCGCTTCGGGCGCGTCTTCGGCGTTTCGCTCCGCCGTCTCGGCGGGCGCTGGCGAGGGCGCGTCCTGATCCGCCGCGCCGTCCTCGATCCCGCTGAGGCCGAGCCCGCCCGCAGGGCGCGCGACGACCGGCGGCGCCTCCACGGCGCCGGCGGCTGCGATCTCCGCTTTCGGCGGTTGCGAAACGGCCCGTTTCAGCGCGCGCTGGAGGCGGCGGGCGTCCACTGCAGGCGCCGGGGGTCGCGTCCCGGCGAGCGCTTTCGCGACGGCCGAGGAGCCCGCTTCCTCCGCAGCCGGAGCGGCGGGCTTGCGCTGCGGTTTCGGCGTCACCTTGCGGCGCGGCTTTGCTTCCGGCGTTTCCGGCCGGGCCGGCTCAGCGTTCGCGGAGACAAGCGCGCGCATCGCCTCCGGCGTCAGTGCGTCGAGGCCGAACTTTCCGCGCACCTCATTGATCTGGGCGAGGGTGAAGCCCTCCAGCTCGCCGGGGCGCGCAAGAAAATTGCCCTGCGCCGCCCGGAACCCGAGATCGCGCAGGGCGCCGAGCGCGGCCTCGTCCTCAACGCCGACCGCGATCGGGCAGGCGCCGACCGAGCGGGCGTGGTCGAGAAGCTCGGAAACCTGGGAGAGCCCGGGCCCGCGCACCGTTTTCGCAAAGCGAAGAATGGCCGCGCCGCCGGTTTTCACGTCGTCGACGAGGCCGGGCTCGATTTCCCGCAAGGAGGCGATCGCCCGCCCGCGCGCTTCCGCTGCGATCCGGACGCCGACGCTTTTCAGGTCCCTCAGAACGCCGAGCGCCCGGGGCGCGCCGCGCATGTCGAGCTGGGCGAGGGGAACGTCGACCGTGACCGACTGCGGCTCCAGACCTGCGTCGGAAATCGCAGTGCGCAGGTGTTCGGCGAGGGTCTCGTCCGTCAGGTCGCCGGGGGCGAGGTTGAAAGCGACGCCGATCGCCGACGGGGCGCCGGAGCGCCAGGCGTCGTAGGCGGCGAGGGTTTCGGCGAGGAGGTGGCGCGTCAGTTCGCCGATGCGGCCCTGCTGCTCGAAAAACGAGACGAACGCGCCCGGCGGCAGCTCGCCGAGGCCCGGGTGCTTCCAGCGCGCGAAGGCCTCAAGGCGCAGCGGGCATGCGTCCTCCAACCGAAAAATCGGTTGAAAGATGATGCCGAACTGCCTGTTCTCAAAGGCGTAATCGATATCGGCGTTTGTCAGTCTGTAGGCTGTCGCCGTCATCGGCCCACCATCCCATGACGCCATCTTATCGGCGATTCTGGCGCGAGGGGCGATGACGCGCCGCCCGGCCGTTCCGCGCGACGCTAGGGCCGCGGCTTTTCAAAGACGTAAACCGCTCGCGACGGTCAATAATCGAACTGCTCCGAGAGGATCCGATCCTCCAGCGAATGCCCGCGATCAAAGAGGAGCGTCATCCGCCGGTGCGGGTGCTCCCAGATTTCGACGCGGGCGACGTCCCGCACTTCATAATTGTCGGCGACGGCCGCGACAGGCCGGCGTTCGGCGTCGCGGACGGTCATTTCCACGCGCGCCCGATGGGGCAGCAGCGCCCCCCGCCAGCGCCGGGGCCGGAAGGCGCTGATCGGCGTCATGGCGAGAAGCCGCGCGTCGATCGGCAGGATCGGCCCGTGGGCGGAGAGGTTGTAGGCCGTCGAACCGGCGGGCGTCGCCACCATCACCCCGTCGCAGACAAGCTCTTCAAGCCGCGTCACACTGTTGACGCCGATGCGGATGCGCGCCGTCTGCCGGGTTTCGCGGAAGAGGGAGACCTCGTTGATGGCGAGGGCCTCGTGGACCGAGCCGTCCTGGGTTTCCGCACGCATGACGAGGGGCCGCACATGCGCCGCGACCGCCTCTTGCAGGCGGTCGATCAGCTCCTCCGGCGCGTAGCGGTTCATCAGGAAGCCGACGGTTCCCTGGTGGATTCCGTAAAAACGGGCGCGCGCGTCCATATGGGCCCGGAGCGTTTCCAGCATGAAGCCGTCGCCGCCGATCGGGGCGATGATGTCGGCCTCATCCGGCGCGGTCTGGCCGTGGGCGGCGGCGAGATGCTCCAGCGCCGCCTGGGCTTCGGGTTTTTCGCTGGCGAGAAAGGCGATGTTCGGTGCTGTCACGATCCTTCGATTATCAGCCTCCGCGCGCCCGGCCAATCGACTTGCGCCTTGCTTCGGCCGCAGGGGCGGTTTCATAGTTCCCGAAACAACCTGCGGAGACCGTCAATGGCCTTCGATGCGAAAACCGCCGAGCGGGACGCCGCCGGCATGATCGAGGCCTACCGGAAGGTTCGCGCCCGGTCCGACGCGCTCGCCGCGCCGCTCTCCGATGAAGACTGGATGCTGCAGCCCTGCGTGGAGGCGAGCCCGGTCAAATGGAACCTCGCCCACACGACGTGGTTTTTCGAGACGTTCCTGCTGGGACCTGCAGGCGTCGAGCCGGTCGATCCGCGCTACGCCTACCTCTTCAATTCTTACTATCAGCAGCTGGGCGCCCGCCAGCCGCGCGGCGAGCGCGGGCTGTTGTCGCGTCCGAGCGCGGCCGACGTGCGCGCCTATCGCCGCGAGGTCGATGGGCGCGTCGAGGCGCTCTTCGAGACGTCCGACGAGGGAGGGCTTCAGGCCGTCGCGCCGATCCTCGCCCTCGGCCTCGCCCATGAAGAGCAGCACCAGGAACTGTTGCTGACGGATATTCTGTACGCCTTCTCCATGCAGCCCTTCGCGCCCGCTGCTTATCCGGAGCCGGACGACGATGCGCCGGAGGTTCACGCCGGCGCCCCCGGCTGGACCGCCTTCGAGCCGGGCGTCTTCGACGTGGGCTACGCGGGGGACGGTTTTTCCTTCGACAACGAAAGCCCGCGGCACGCCGCGCACACGACGCCCTTCGCGCTCGCCGATCAGCCAGTGACGAACGGCGACTTCGCGGCGTTCGTCGCCGACGGCGGCTATGAGGAGCCGGCGCTCTGGCTCTCCGACGGCTGGGACATGATGCGGCGGGACGGCGTTTCGGCGCCTCTCTACTGGCGGCGCGAGGGCGATAGCTTCCGCGAATACTCCTGGTTCGGCGAGCGGCCCCTCGATCCGGACGCGCCGGTGCGTCATCTCAGCTATTACGAGGCCGAGGCCTACGCCAATTGGACGGGCATGCGCCTTCCGACCGAGTTCGAATGGGAGCGCGCGGCGCGCTCGCGGCCCGTCGAGGGGCGGTTCCTCGGCGACGGTCGCCCGCGAACGGCGGTCCCCGCTGGCGAGGGGCCGCTCGCCGGGATGTTCGGCGGCGTCTGGGAGTGGACGCGCTCCGCCTACGCCGCTTATCCCGGCTACCGGGCGCCGAAAGGTGCGATCGGCGAGTACAACGGCAAGTTTATGTCCGGCCAGATGGTGCTGCGCGGCGGCTCCCTCGCGACGCCTGAGGGCCATGTCCGCGCGAGCTACCGCAACTTCTTCCCGCCGAGCGCGCGCTGGCAGGTATCGGGCCTCAGGCTGGCGCGGGACCTTTGAAAGCGATCTGCGCCGGCGGCTGGACCGGGTTTCAGCGGGCCATTAGCCTGCGACCGCCAATTTGAGCTGGAGACGCCCATGAACGCCCAGACCGCGACCAAGACCGTCGATGCGCCGTCCGCCGTCGGGGGCGGGCTCAATGTTCCCGATCCCTCGACCATCAACAGCCTGAAAGGCGCTGTCTCCGACGAGGAATGGGCGCTGCGCTGCGATCTCGCCGCGACTTACCGGCTGAGCGCGCTTTTCGGCTGGGATGATCTCGTCTTTACGCACATCTCGGTGCGGGCGCCGGACGAGGGCGGGGCGCATCGGTTCCTGATCAATCCGTACGGGCTTCTTTTCGACGAGATCACCGCGTCGAGCCTCGTCAAGGTCGATGTCGAAGGGAACGTCGTTCAGGAGACGCCCTATTTCGTCAATCCGGCTGGCTTCACGATCCACTCGGCGCTGCACATGGCCCGCGGCGAGGACGCCCATTGCGTTCTGCACCTTCACTCCGACCACGGCGTCGCGGTCTCCGCCCAGAAGGCCGGGCTGCAGAAGCTCACCCAGTTCTCGATGATCGTGCATGACGACATCGCTTACCATGACTATGAGGGCATCGCCCTCGACCATGACGAGCGTGAGCGGATCATCGCCGATATGGGGACGAAAAACCTCCTCATGCTGCGCAATCACGGCACGCTGACGGTCGGCCCCAACTGCGCCATCGCCTTCGCGCGCATGTATTTTCTGGAGCGCGCCTGCCGGGCGCAGGTGCTGGCGCAGGCGGGCGGCGACGTCACGGTCTGCGACGACGCGATGTCGGCGCGGGTCGCCGATCAGGCGTCAGCGGGCTTCACACCCGGCCTCGGCGACGCGCTCCTCTGGCCGGCGCTGATGCGCAAGCTGAACCGTGAACTGCCGGGCTACGATCAGTAGCCTCGGCGCGCTCGCGCTCGTTCTTTCCCCTGACGCCGCGTCCGCCGAAGCGTGGACGCAAGGGAAGGGCGAGCGTCTTTCCATTTATTCGTTTCTTTACGGAGCGGCGGACCGGCGCATTGGCGGCGGCGACGCCGACTTCCGGAAGTACGAATTCGGCTATTACACAGAATACGGTGTTCTCGACCGGTTCACGGCGGTCTTTCGCGGGCCCGTGCGGCAGGCGGAGGACGGCGACCAGGGCGGCTTCGGCGGGGAGGCGGAGCTGTACGGTCGCTACCAGGCGGTCTCGCGAGACCGCTTCAAGGCGACGGTCTCCCTCGGCGCGGGCTACGGCGTCGCCGACCTCAACGCCCGGGACGTTGCGCGCGCCTATGACGGATGGGCCGTCGAGGTGCGCGGCGCGGCGGGCTGGGGCGCGGACCGCTGGTTCGCCCAGGGCGCCGTCGGCCGGCGCTTCATCGAAGGGGACGGGGCGGACGAATGGCGCCTCGACGGAACCCTCGGCCTCAAACCCTGGTCGAAATACGAGGTCTACCTCCGGACCGGCTCGACATGGCGCGCCGCGGACGGCGACCGGTCCGCCGACCAATTCCACAAGCTGCAGGCGACCGGCGTCCGAAAACTCGGCGCCTACCGGATCGAATTCGGCGGCGGCGCGGCCGTCCTCGGCGACGGCGCGCCGGCGGAGCGGTTCGCGACGCTCGCGCTGTGGCGGTCGTTTTAGCCTAGGCCCGGTGGCGTGATCAGCGCGACGCAGTTTAGCGTTTCCGGCGGGGCGCTGCGGAAACGAGAGATCGATGACACCCAAGTCGTTAAACACCTCGCGCCTCGTCGCAATTCTCGCTCTGGCGTCGGGCGCGCTCGCCGCCTGCTCCGACGATGACGGGCCGCCGCCGGGCGCCGCACCGGTCTTCACCTCCGGCGCCGCCGGGACGGCGATCGACGAGGAGACGACGGGCGTCGTCTATGACGCTGAGGCGACGGACGCGGACGGCGACACGGTGACGTTCGCTCTTGCAGGTCCGAACGCCGGGATGTTCTCGATCGATCCGTCTACGGGCGTCATCACACTCACTGCGGGCGTCGACGCCGACATCACGCCTGGCGTCCTGTCCTTCGGGATCGCCGACTTCGTGTTTTCCCCCGTCTTCAACGACGTGACGGACCTCGACGTCGAGATCGCGCTGGAAGCGCCCCTTATCGCCGGGCCGAGTTACAACGACCCGGCGCTGATAGAGATCGACTACAATGTGTTCGGCGTGCTGACGCAGACGACGCCGTCCGGCTTTCCCGCCTTCGATCTGCAGCGGGAGATTTTCGACGAAGACTTCTACGAACAGGGCTCGTCGCTCGCCTTTATGATCGACGCCGCCGCCGATCTCTCCGACGGCCTGCAGGTCTCCGAGCTTGCCGGAACGGGCGCGGTCTTCACTTTCGACGGCCGCGAGGTTGGGAACGGCCGCTACCACCCGGCTCAGATCATTCTGAACGCCGACGGAACCGGTCTTTTTCAGAACTCGAACAATACCGGCGGCGTCAATCCCGGCAACGGCATGGTGGTCGACGTCGATTTCGGGGACGAGTACGTCATCGACCTCTCCTTCACGCCGACCGGGCTGACGATCGCCGATGCGGACCAGTTTGCGGCGGTCTCCTCAGTCGATATCGACGTCGTCGCGACCGGCGGCGGACGATCGGCGACGCAGACGATCACGATCCCGATCATGCCCGTGAACGACGCCGCGCCGGCCTTCATCTCGGGTCCCTGGGCGGCGTTTCCGGAAAACGCATCGGGCGCCGCCTATCAGGCCGTCGCCGTCGATGCGGACGGCGGCGCGCCGACTTACGCTATCGTCTCCGGCGCCGACCAGGCCCTGTTCTCCATCGACGCGGCGAGCGGCGAGGTGAGTTTCATCACGACGCCCGATTTCGAGAACCCGGGCGACGCCGACGGGGACAACAGCTACGAGATCGTCATCCGCGCAAGCGACGGGACGAATACGGACGACCGGGCCGTCTCGATCGTCGTCGGCCCGGCGGTCTGACGGCTCGGCCGCTCAACGGGCGGCGGATTTCAGGTACGCGATCAGATCCCGCCGCTCCGCCGGGTCGGGCTCGCCGGCGTAGGACATGCGCGTCCCGGGCAGGAACTCGCGCGGGTCTTCGATCCAGGCGTCGAGCGCCTCTTCGGTCCAGACGACATCCGCCGCCTGCAGGGCGCGCGAATACGCGAAGTCGGGGAGGGCGCCGGCCTCCCGGCGGGTGACGCCGTGAAGGTTCGGGCCCACCCGGTGCGGGGCGCCCTCGGCGATCTCGTGGCAGACCGCGCAGGCGCGGAAGGCGCGGCGGCCGCGCTCCAGGTCCGGCGGCGCGGCGAGGCGCTCCTCAGTCGAGAGGTCCGGCGGCTCTTCCGAACCGCAGGCGGCGGCGAACACGGCGAGGCCGAGGGCGATGAGGCGGCGTTTCATCGGGGCGGTATAGGCCGGCGCGCCGCGCCCGCCGCCCGGGCGAATGGTCGCCGGCCGTCCTCCACCTAAACCGTTCTTAATGTTTGGAGATTGCGGCGCTTAGCCTCTTCGCAAGCGGTTTGCGATTTGCTCATCTTGCGCACGCCGGCGCAAAGAGAGGCCCGATGACGCTGAACGCTCTCGTTCGCAAGATCCATCACTGGGGGTCGATCATCATTCTCGTCCAGTTTGGGCTGGTGGCGACGACAGGCGTCCTTCTTCTTCTGAAAAAAGAAATCGACTGGATCCAGCCGCCGACCGCCCGCGGCGCTGTCGCCGACGCGCCGCCCTCCCGGTCCTTCGAGGCGCTGTTCGCCGCCGCCCGCTCGGTCGAGGAACTGCAGCTTCAGGACTGGACCGACCTCGCCCGGGTCGATGTGAAGCCCGGCAAGGGGATCGTAAAGTTCGTCAGCGAGAACAACTGGGAGGCCCAGATCGATACGGAGACGGGAGCGGTGGTGCAGGTCGCCTACCGGCGCTCGGACGTCATCGAAAGGTTGCACGACGGCTCGTTCTTCGCCGACTGGGTGAAGCTCTTTGTGTTCCTGCCTACGGGGATCATCATGATTACTCTGTGGGCGACGGGGGGCTACCTGTTCTTTCTGCCGCATGTGAAGCGCGCGCTGCGCCGCAGCAAAAAGGCGCGACGCCGGGAGGCCCTTGCGGCCGACGGCGCGTCCGCCGCCGTTCTTCCGTCCAAACCGTAACAGACCGACCGCTTGAGTAGGATTTCCTCATGAGACTGATCGCACTCGCCGCCGCCCTTTCCCTCGCCGCATCGCCGGCCGCGTTGACGGGGGCCGTCGCCGCCGACCACGAACCCATGTCGTCAAAAACCTTCAGCGGCATGAAGCTCCGCAACATCGGCCCGGCCCTGATGAGCGGGCGGATCGCCGACATCGCCCTCGTCCCGGACGACCCGGCGACCTGGTACGTCGCCGTCGGCTCCGGCGGCGTCTGGAAGACGGAGAACGCCGGCACCACGTGGACGCCGATCTTCGACGATCAACCGTCCTATTCCATTGGATCCCTTGCGATCGATCCGCAGAACCACAACACCGTCTGGGTCGGGACGGGCGAGAACCATGGCGGGCGCCACATCGCGTTCGGCGACGGCGTCTACCGCTCGAAAAACGGCGGCGAGACCTGGGAGCATCTGGGGCTCGAACATTCGGAGCACCTCTCGAAGATCATCGTGCACCCGGAGGATTCCGACACGGTCTTTGTCTCCGCTCAGGGGCCGCTTTGGACTTCCGGCGGCGACCGCGGGCTCTTCAAGACGACCGACGGCGGCGCGACCTGGGAGAACGTTCTTTCCGTCGGCGAATGGACGGGCGTGACCGACCTTCTCATGGACCCGCGAAACCCGGACCGTCTTTATGCGGCGACCTGGCAACGCCACCGCACGGTCGCGGGTTACATGGGCGGCGGGCCGGAGACGGCGATCTACGTGTCGGAAGACGGCGGCGAGACGTGGGAGAAGCTGACGGTCGGGCTGCCCAAAGGGAATGTCGGTAAGATCGGCCTCGCGATTTCCCCGATCGACCCGGATGTTCTCTATGCGGCGATCGAGACCAATCTGCGCGAAGGCGGCGTCTGGCGTAGCGCCAACCGCGGCGCCTCGTGGACGAAGATGTCCGACGCCGTGGGCGGCGGCACGGGTCCGCATTACTATCAGGAAATCTACGCAAGCCCGCATCAGTTCGACAAAGTCTACATGGTGAGCAACTACTCCCAGGTCTCCGAAGACGGCGGCAAGACCTGGACCGGGCTGAGCACAGACAAAAAGCACGTCGACGATCACGCCATCGCATTCCGCCCGGACGATCCTGATTACATCATCGTCGGCTCCGATGGCGGGCTTTACGAAAGCTATGACGGCGAGAAGTCCTGGCGCTTCATCGACAACCTGCCGATCACCCAGTTCTATAAGGTGGCGGTTGACGACAAGGAGCCTTTTTACACCGTCTACGGCGGAACGCAGGACAACAACTCCCAGGGCGGCCCGTCCCGCACGGACAATGTTCACGGCATCCGGAACTCCGACTGGTTCATCACCCTCGGCGGCGACGGTCACCAGTCCGCGACGGAGCCGGGCAATCCGGACATCATGTACTCGCAATGGCAGCAGGGGAATTTGACGCGCGTCGACCGCAAGACAGGCGAGACGGTCTACATCAAGCCGCAGGCGGCGCCGGGCGAACCGACAGAGCGGTTCAACTGGGACGCGCCGATCTTCGTCAGCCAGCACGATCCGAAGCGGCTCTATTTCGCGTCCCAGCGCGTCTGGCGGTCGGATGATCGCGGCGATACGTGGACGGCGATCTCGGGCGATCTGTCGCGTAATGAGGACCGCATGCAGCTGCCCTTCATGGGCCGCAAATGGTCCTGGGACGCGTCCTGGGACCTCTACGCTATGTCCAACTACAACACGATCACCTCGCTCGGCGAATCGCCCTTCGAGGAAGATCTGATCTATGCGGGCACGGACGACGGTCTCATTCAGATCAGCGGGAACGGCGGCGAGGATTGGCGGCGGATCGAGGTCGGCGCGCTTCCTGGCGTGCCGGAGACGGCTTTCGTCAACGACATCCGCGCTGATCTCTTCGACACGGACACGGTCTATATCGCCCTCGACAACCACAAATACGGCGATTACGCCCCATATCTCCTGAAGAGCGAGGATCGCGGAACGACGTGGAAATCCATTGCCGGCGATCTGCCGGAGCGGACGCTCGTCTGGCGCGTCGTTCAGGATCATGAGGACAAGGACCTCATGTTCGCCGCGACGGAGTTCGGCCTCTATTTCACGGTCGATGGCGGCGAACACTGGGTCGAGCTGAACGCCGGCGCGCCGACAATCTCGTTCCGCGACGTGGTTATCCAGCGCCGCGAGAACGACGTGGTCGGCGCCACCTTCGGCCGCGGCTTCTTCATCCTCGACGACTACGCACCGCTGCGCGACATCGACGCCGAGGCGCTTGAGGAGGAGGCGCTCCTTTGGCCCGGCCGCCGCGCCTGGTGGTATAAGGAGAAACGCGAGCTTTCCTACAATCCGTCAGGCTCGCAGGGCCACGGCTATTTCCGTGCGGAGAACCCCCCATTCGGCGCTGTCTTCACCTATTATCTGAAGGACGATCTTCAGTCCCTGGCGGACATCCGCAAGGAAAAGGAAAAGCCGCTGCTTGAGGCGTGGTCGGATACGCCGTTCCCGGGCTTCGAGGCCATGGACGAGGAGCTGAACGAGGTGAAGCCGGAGATCTGGCTCACCGTCCGCGACGCCGAAGGCCAAGTGGTGCGCCGGGTTTCAGGGCCGACCTCGGCGGGCCTGCACCGGGTCGCGTGGGATCTTACATACCCCGCCATGGGCGTCCTCACCCGCATGCCGGGCGCCGACGACGACGGGTCCGGATACATGGCCGCGCCCGGCGACTACACGGTGTCGCTTTCGAAACGCGTGCGCGGCGAGACGACGGAGCTGGTCGGCCCGCAGAAGTTCGAGGTCGAACGTCTCTATCAAGGGGCGCTGGAAGGCGCCGACCCGGACGATCTCGTCGCCTTCTGGGAGCGCCTTTCGACCTTCCAGCGGTCTCTTTACGCCGCCTACCGCACAGTCAACGAACTCGACGACAAACTCGGCCTGATGAAGGCCGCCATCGGCCGTTCCCGGACGGATGTCGGCGCGCTGGACGACGCCTGGCATGCGCTGAAGGCTGAGCTCGACGCGATCGAGGCGGAGATCGAAGGGAGCCCGTCGCGCGGCGTCGTCGGCGAAAAGCCCGCGACCACCCGGATCGGCACATGGCTGCAGCACGCCGCGTCCGGAACCTACAACTCCACCTACGGCCCGACGCCGTCGCATATCCAGTCCATGGAGTATGCGGAGGAAGCCTTCGCCGACCTTCTTCAGCGCATCAACGCACTGCAGGACGAGGGCGTGCCGGCGCTTGAAGAAGACCTCATCGAAGCGGGCGCCCCCTGGACGCCCGGCGCGCCGATCCCGGCGCAGTAAAAGACGCGGGCCGGCCGAAACGCCGGCCCGTTTTTCATTGTTCTGACCGCTGTTTCCGATTGGAGAACCCGCCATGCGTCTGTCCGCGCTGAAGTCCGCTGTCGCCGCGCTCGCCCTCATCGCCGCCCAGGGCGGGGCGCCGGCTTTCGCCGAGAGCCATAAGGAGGGTGAAGAGGAGAAGGCGAAGAACCCGTTCGCGTCCCTGCCGCTGCGTCTTATCGGGCCGGCTTATCCGTCGGGCCGCATTTCCGATTTTGCGATGCTGCCCGGCGGCACGCACAAATACTTCGTCTCCACCGCATCAGGCGGGCTCTGGTTCACGGCGAACAATGGAACGACCTGGGCGCCGATGTTCGACAGGGAGGGGTCCTACGCCATCGGCGACGTGGAGATCGCGCCGTCCGACCCGCATACGATCTGGGTGGGGACAGGCGAAAACAACGCCCAGCGCTCCGTCGCCTACGGCGACGGCGTCTACAAATCGACCGATGGCGGCAAGTCCTGGACG
>JBCBJX010000077.1:0-15712 GCA_038522735.1 Pseudomonadota bacterium | reverse complement strand
GTTCTGGCCTGCACGGAAGAAAAAGACCTGGACGCAGGACTGCCCGCCCTCGGCGTGGATCGCGAAGACGTCGGCGTTCTCGACGACGCCTGGATTGATGATCTGCGTTTCGCGAACGGCTGAGAGGGCGCGGATGCGGTCCCGGAGCGCTGCGGCCTTCTCGAATTGCAGGTTCTCCGCGGCGCGCTCCATGTCTTTCGAGAGCTGCTCCATCACGGCGGTGGACTTACCGCGCAGGAAGGCTTCCGCTTCATCGACCAGTTCGCGGTATTCGTCCGTCGACACATAATCGACGCAGGGCGCGGCGCAGCGTTTGATCTCGTAGAGGAGGCAGGGGCGGGTGCGGCTGTCGTAGACGCTGTCCTTGCAGGAGCGAAGGAGAAACGCCTTCTGCAACGTGTTCAGGGTGCGGTCGACCGCGCCGGCGGACGCGAAGGGCCCGAAATAGTGGCCCTTGCGGCTCTGGGCGCCCCGGTGCTTGCGGATCTGCGGCGCCTCATGGTCGAGGGCGATCAGGATGTGGGGGAACGACTTATCGTCCCTCAGCAGCGTGTTGTATTTCGGCTTCAGGCGCTTGATGAGGTTCGCTTCGAGAAGGAGGCTTTCGGTCTCCGTCTCTGTGGTGATGAACTCCATCGCGCGGGTCGCCGCGATCATCGCCATGATGCGGTTCGAATGCCCGCCGAGCTTCGTATAGCTCGCAACCCGTTTCTTCAGGTCCTTCGCTTTGCCGACATAGAGCACCTCCCGCTCGTCCCCAGACCGCTTGCGGACGATCTCGCCCAGCATGCGGTAGACCCCCGGCCGGTTCGGCAGCCGGCGGACTTCGGCGCGGATGAGGTCGGGGCCGGCGAGGGGGGCGGTCACTGCATCAGACATGACGACGATATAGGCGCGTTTACGGGGCCTAAGCCTTCCGCCGCTCGATCTCGACGCCGACGGCCGCCGCGTCGTCGATGGCGTTCGGCTTCTCCACGCGCACCCGGGCGGCGAGCACCATCGGGTGGGCGAGGGCCATGGCGGCGACGCGCTCGGCGAGGGTTTCGACGAGCTGGATATGGCCCTCGGCGAGGATCGCCTTCACCCCCTGCACCATCTTGTCGTAGCAGACGACTGTCTCGAGCTGATCAGACGCCGGGTCCGCCGGCTCCGTCACGTCGAGATCGAGCTCCATGCGGATCGGCTGCGGCGCGGCGCGCTCATGGGCGTAGGCGCCGATGGAGGCCATCAGCTGCAGATCGCGCACGAACACCCGCCGGATCGGCGCGCGCTCCGGCCGCGGCAGCGGGGTGACAGGGGCGGTCTTGGTCATGGCGGATATGTAGGGGAGGTTTTGAACGATTGTCATCCCGCGGTTCATCCGCGGGACCCATCACCGGAATTTTCCGAGGGAGGGATGGTGCGATGGCGCAGTACGGCTGCATCGCCGTCTATATTCTCGCGAACCGCAGGAACGGGACGCTTTGTACGGGCGTCACGTCCGATCTCGCCAAGCGGATGGATCAGCACAAAAGCGGCGCCGGCTCCGCCTTCGCCGCGAAATACGGATGCGGAACGCTCGTCTGGTTCGAGCGCTTCGACGATATCGCCGACGCCATCCGACGCGAGAAACGCATCAAGGAATGGAAACGTCAGTGGAAGGTCAATCTGATTGAAGAGAGCAATCCGAATTGGTTCGACCGGACGCTGGATATCTGAAACGCGGCGCTTTCCGGAGCTGGGTCCCGCGGACGAGCCGCGGGATGACTCGTTGAGAGACAATCACTCGTTCACCAGCACGTCCGGGGTCTCCCAGGCGAGGTGCTGGCCGCCGTCGACGGCGATCATCTGGCCGGTGACGGCGCGGGCGTCGACGAGATAGGCGACGGCGTTCGCGATGTCGTCCGGCGTCGCGCCGCGCTTCAGGATCGTCGTCTCGTTCTGGCGCCTCCAGTCGTCTTCGGACTGCCGGGGGTTGCGGAGCGTCGGGCCGGGGCCGACGCCGTTGACCCGCACGCCCTGAGGCGCGAGCGCCTGGGCCATCGTCCGCGTCGCGTCCCAGAGGGCCATTTTCGCGATGGTGTAGGAGAAGAATTTCGGCGTTGGGCGCCAGACCCGCTGGTCGATGAGGTTGAGGACGAGACCGTCTGTCCCCGCCTCATGTTGTGTAGCGAACGCCTGCGCCAGTTGAACGGGGGCGGCGAGGTTCGCGCCGAGATGGGCCTCCCAGCTCTCGCGTGTCATCGATTGCAGTTCGTCCGCCTCGAAGCGGGACGCGTTGTTGACGAGGACGCAGAGCGGGCCGAGCGCGGCGGTCGCTTCCGGCACGAGCCGGGAGACCGCGTCCCAGTCGGACAGGTCGCCCTGAATGAGGGCCGCCCTGCGCCCCGTCGCCCGGATCCGCTCCGCGGTCTCCTCGGCGGGGGCCTTCGAGCGGTTGTAGTGGACGCAGATATCGAAGCCGAGACCCGCGAGCTTTTTGGCGACGGCTTCCCCGAGGCGCGCCGCAGCCCCGGTTATGAGCGCCGCGCCGCGGCGGGCGGGGACGTCGGTCATACGCCGGCCGTCCGCGTCAGAACGAAGATGTAAGCGAGATACCCGCCGAGGAAGAGAAGGCCGAGACCGCGGGAAATCGTCGCCCGCGTATAGACGACGACGGCGATGATCAAGGCGGCCGCGATCATCACAGGGATGTCGAGCGTCAGGGCGTATTCGTCGAAGCGGGCGCCGCCGAACACGCCGATCGCCGCGCCGACGGCCAGCAGGTTGAAGATGTTCGAACCCAGAATATTGCCGATGACGATCCCCTGTTCGCGCCGGATCGCGCCGGAAACCGTGGTGGCGAGTTCCGGCAGCGAGGTGCCGAAGGCGATGAGAGTGAGGCCGATCACCTCTTCGCGAACGTTCAGCTCACGGGCGATCTCCGCGCCGTTCTCAACGAGGAGGTTGGCGCCCAGCGGCAGGCCGACGAGGCCGAGAATGAGGAACGCGGCGATCTTTAGGGCCGAACCGTTCGCTTCGAACTCCTCGATATCCGTCGCCATCGGATCCTCGTCGCCGCTCATGGCGCGGACGGCGGCGTAGGCGAGGTAAAGAAGGAGCCCGCCGAAAAGGACGACGCCGGAGGTCATGCCGATCGCGCCCTGCGCGTAGGCGTAAAAGGCGAAAAGCGCCGTCGCGCCCAGCATCGCCGAGGCGTAGCGCCGGCACCCCGGCTCCTTGCTCGCGACCGGATAGATGATGGCCGGAACGCCGAGCACCAGCAGAACATTCGCGATGTTCGAGCCGACGATGTTGCCGATGGCGATGCCCGCGTCGCCCGTCAGCGTCGCTTTGATCGAGACCATGAGCTCCGGCGCCGACGTCCCGAAGGCGACGATCGTGAGGCCGACGATGAGCTTCGGAATGTTGAGGGCGCCCGCGAGGGCGACGGAGCCGCGCACCAAAAGGTCGCCCGCGACAAGGAGGACGACCAGTCCGAGGATCGCGAGGGAGACGTCTTGGAAAACGATGGGGCTCATCAACGGGTCCGTCGTCGGTGGGATGCGGCGCTGCAGCGCATGCGGGCGACGGAGCCGGCTTAGTCGATGCTTCCGAACTCAATGAGGTTGAGCGCCGCGAAGAACCCGATGAACCCGATGATCACGATGAGCGCCGCCATCGGCCGCCTCCTTTCGAATTTTAACGAGCCGGCCCCCCGGACCGTCGCAACGGTAATGGGGGCGTCCCCTTTAGGACGCAAGTCCGGCGAACCTGAGCAATTGACTTAATCCGATATCAACGCCGACCAATGATTTTTACGGCGAAAGTCGGGCGATCGAACAGGCGGGCCTTTTCCATGACCGAAGAGCCGGGGGCGAGCGAAGGAACGGTGGAAGCCGGTGCGGTCGTTCAGTCCGAGCGGCGCCTGGTGCGCCGGGTGACGACGGTCTGGACGCGGCTCTGCGACGAGGGCGGCTTTCCGAAGCCGGCGGCGCTGAAGCGCGACCAGTTCGGCGCGGACTGGGACCAGTGCTTCATCCTCGACCTGGAGCGCAGCGCCCACTTCCCGTTCTTCACCCATCTTGGCGACGAGGTCCGCGAGTATTGCGGCGTCATGCTTTCGGGCGGCGACGACTGGCGCTGCACCTTGCTCACCAAGGCGACCGAGCGCGCGGGCGAGGTCGCGCGCACCGCGGCGCCGGTGCCGGTTGAAGATGTCCTCACCCGTTTCGACGGGAAGCGCCTCGCCTTCCGGGTGATCCTCTTGCCGCTCTGCGCCGACCCCGACGGGCCCGTGACCGATGTGCTCGGGGCGGTCTCCGGCCGGCTCTTCGAGCCCTACGAACTCGCCGAAGCGAGCTGACGCCTAGCCCGCGTTCGCCTTCAGCGCCTCCAGTGGAACAATCGCCAGCGCCGCGGCGTGGGTCGCGTCCAGCGCGACCTTCGGCGCTTTCCCCGCCTCATAAGCTTCGAGCCAGCGGGCGGCGCAGAGACACCAGCGGTCGCCGGGGTTGAGGCCTGGAAACCGATACTCCGGACGCGGCGTCGAGAGGTCGTTCCCGACCGATCTGGTGAAGGCGAGGAAGTTCTCGGTCATCACCGCGCAGACCGTGTGGGAGCCCGCGTCCGCGGGCCCCGTATTGCAGCAGCCGTCCCGGAAAAACCCGGTCAGCGGATCGCGGGAGCAGTCGGCGAGGGGGCCGCCGAGGACGTTGCGGGCGCGGCCTCCGCCGCCGTTCGGGTCGCTATCGTACATGGTTGAGCCTCCATCGTTCCCCGCTGAAATAGGCGCTTCCGGCGCGATTTTCCGCCACGGGACCCGGCGCCCCGCGCACGCTCCTCGCGCCGTTTGGAAGCGCAAGCCGGCGCAATTAGCGTGCAAAAAGAGGCAAAAACGCGCGCCGACGCGCATCGGAGGACGCCATGAAGGAACTCGGCCATTTCGTGAACGGGGAGCGGGTCGCGGGGACCTCCGGCCGCTTCCTCGACGTCTATAATCCGACGACCGGCGAGGTGCAGGCGAGAGCGGCCCTCGCCGCGCGCGCGGAGGTTGAGGCCGCGATCGCCGTCGCCGAGGCCGCGTTTCCGGCGTGGTCGGCGCAGAACCCGCAGAAGCGGGCCCGCGTCCTCTTTGAGTTCAAGCGCCTCGTGGAGCGGGACATGGAGGTCCTCGCGAAGATGATTTCCTCCGAGCACGGAAAGGTGCTCGCCGACGCCCGCGGCGACGTGCAGCGGGGCCTTGAGGTCATCGAATTCGCCTGCGGGATCCCGCACCTCCAGAAAGGCGAGTACACGGAGAGCGCCGGGACGGGCATCGACGTCTACTCCATGCGCCAGCCCCTCGGCGTCGGCGCCGGGATCACCCCGTTCAATTTCCCGGCGATGATCCCCATGTGGATGTTCGGCGTCGCGATCGCCTGCGGGAACACGTTCATCAACAAGCCGTCGGAAAAAGATCCGTCCGCGCCGCTCCACCTTGCAGAACTGATGATGGAGGCGGGGGCGCCCGCCGGGGTTCTCAACACCGTCGTCGGCGACAAGGAGGCGGTCGATACGCTGCTCGAGGATCCGCGGGTCCGCGCGCTCTCTTTCGTCGGATCGTCCGACATCGCCCATTACATCTACCGGACGGGCGCCGCCCATGGAAAGCGGGTCCAGGCCTTCGGCGGCGCGAAGAACCACGCGGTCGTGCTGCCGGACGCGGACCTAGAGTCCGTCGCCAACCAGCTCATCGGCGCCGCCTACGGATCGGCCGGGGAGCGCTGTATGGCGACGCCCGTCGCCGTGCCGGTCGGCCGCGGAACGGCGGAAGCGCTGATCGAGCTACTGAAGCCGAAGGTCGAAGCTCTGAAGGTCGGCCCGTCCATGGACGAGGCTTCCGATCTCGGCCCCCTCGTCACCGCCCAGCACCATGCGAAGGTGCGTGAATGGATCGACACCGGCGTCGAGGAGGGGGCGGAGCTTCTGATCGACGGCCGCGAATTCTCCCTCCAGGGCTATGAGAACGGCTTCTTCATGGGCGGCTCGCTTTTCGACCGGGTGCGGCCCGAAATGCGCTCCTATCAGGAGGAAATCTTCGGGCCCGTCCTGCAGATCGTCCGGGCGGAGAATTTCGAGGAGGCCGTCGCGCTTCCCTCGAAGCACCAATACGGCAACGGCGTCGCGATCTTCACCCGCAACGGCGCGGCGGCGCGGGAGTTCGCCCGCCGGGTCGATGTCGGCATGGTCGGGGTCAACGTGCCGATCCCGGTGCCGCTCGCCTACCACACCTTCGGCGGCTGGAAGCGCTCAGGCTTCGGCGACGTCAACCAGCACGGGCCGGAAGGCGTCCGGTTCTGGACCAAGATCAAGACGATCACCAGCCGCTGGCCGGAAGACGTTCAGGGCGCGGACTTCGTGATTCCGACCATGAAGTAGGTACTGTGTACCTTTTGTGTTGCTTTCTGCATTTCCTTGCGCCACATAGAGTTGTTCGGCGAATCCCCCGACGGCGATTAAGAGAGGAACCATGGCTAAGGGAAAGTACTCCGCGCTGGAAGAATGGCTGAAATCTCAGAAAAATCAAGTTCTTGCAGTCACGTTCTCACAAATTGAGAAGATTATCGAGGCGGAGTTGCCGAAATCGGCTAGCGCACATCGCGCCTGGTGGTCCAACAATCCGAGCAACAGTGTTGCTACCTACGCCTGGCTGAACGCCGGCTATAAGACGGCGGACGTCGATATGGCGGGACGCAAGCTGGTGTTCCGCAAGGCCGACCTCGACAAAACGCCGCCTGACGACGGCTCTGGCCCGCCCGCGGGCCTCGCGGAGGCGCCGGCGGCCTACAAACCGAAAACCGGCTTGAAGCTTGAGGATGTTTACGGGTTCATGAAAGGGACCGTCACCATCGCCCCTGGGGTCGATCTGACAGAACCGATCAGCGAAGTCTGGGCGGCGGATAACGAGAAGTGGACTGAGCGTTTCGGCGAATGAACCGGCCGCGTATTCTTCTCGATACGTGCGCCGTGATCTGGCTCGCTGAAGGCATTCCACTCCGCGGCGAGGGGCGTGACGTGGTCGGCGACGCCTTAGAGGCGGGCGAGACGCTCCTCGTTTCTCCGGTTTCGGCATGGGAGGTCGGCATGCTTTCGGCGCGCGGTCGCGTCAACTTGGCGAAGCGCGCTGCGGATTGGTTCACCGACGTTATCTCGGAACCGATTATCGAGCTTGATCCGCTATCGACCGATATTCTGGCGGAGTCGTCCTTCTTGCCGGGGAAGCCGCCTAGAGATCCGGCGGATCGGATTTTCGCCGCGCAGACGCGCGAGCGGGGACGTTTTCTTGTCACCCGCGATCGCGAACTCCTCGCCTATGGCGGCGAAGGCCACATGCGCGTCGCGGCGTGTTAGAGGGGGGGGAGGAGGAGCCGCCATGACCAATTGGAAAGCCCCGGACCACACGACCGTCACCGCCTTCGTCGTCTGCAGGGGCGCGGAAAAGTCGCTGGAGTTCGCCAATACCGTCTTCGGCGCGAAAGTGCTGGGCGAGCCGCTCCGGCGCTCGAGCGGCGAGATCTGGAACGCCGTCGCCAAGATCGACGACACGACCCTCATGTTCGCGGAGGCCGAAAGCGAGATGATGCACCGGCCGGCCTTCCTCTACGTCTTCGTCGAGGACGCAGATGCCACGTTTGAGAAGGCGATCGCCGCCGGCGGCTCGCCCATGATGCAGCCTGCGGATCAGTTCTACGGCAACCGGGACGGCGGGGTGGAGGACCCCGCCGGGAACTGGTGGTGGATCGCGACCTATAAGGAAGATATCCCGCACGAGGAGCTGCAGCGCCGCGCGCGCGAGGTTGAGCGCCAGCGGGCTGGAGGAGAATAAGATGCACTTCCAACTGACCGACGACCAGCTCGCCGTGCAGGAGACCGCCCGGCGGTTCGCGCGGGACGAGCTTGCGCCCCATGCGGAGCGCTGGGACGAGGAGAAGATCTTCCCCGTCGAGACGATCAAGAAATCCGCCGAGCTCGGCCTCGCCGCGATCTACGCGTCGGAGGACGTCGGCGGGTCGGGCCTTACGCGGCTCGACGCGGCGCTCGTCTTCGAGGCGCTCTCGGAAGGGTGCACATCGACCGCGGCGTTCATCTCCATCCACAACATGGTGACGTGGATGATCGACGCCTTCGGGTCGGAGCACCTGAAAGAAACCTACGCGGCGCGGCTGGCGGCGGGGGAGATCCTCGGCAGCTACTGCCTGACGGAGCCGGGCTCCGGCTCCGACGCGGCGGCCCTGAAAACGAAGGCCGTGCGCGACGGCGACGACTATGTCCTCAACGGATCGAAGGCCTTCATCTCCGGCGCCGGGGTCTCGGACCTCTATCTCGTCATGGTGCGGACGGGCGAGGACGGGCCGCGGGGCATCTCCGCCGTGCTCGTGGAAAAAGACATGCCCGGCATCTCCTTCGGCGCGAACGAGCGCAAAATGGGGTGGAACTCGCAGCCGACGGCCGTCGTCTCCTTCGACAATGTCCGCATCCCCGTCGCGAACCGCGTCGGGGAGGAGGGAGAGGGCTTCAAGTTCGCCATGATGGGCCTCGACGGCGGGCGCCTCAACATCGCGGCCTGTTCCCTCGGGACGGCGAACGCCGCGCTCAGGCAGGCCCTCGACTATACGAACGAGCGCCGCGCCTTCGGCAAGCGCCTCAACGAGCAGCAGTCGCTGCAATTCACCCTCGCCGATATGGCGACGGAGCTCGAAGCCGCCCGCACGCTCCTCTACCGCGCCGCCTGGTCGCTCGACAAAAAATCGCCCGAGGCGACGAAGCTCTGCGCCATGGCGAAGCGTTTCGTGACGGATGTCGGCTTCGAGGTGGTGAACAAGGCCCTCCAGACCCACGGCGGCTACGGGTATTTGCGCGACTATCCGCTTGAAAGAATGTTAAGGGACGTCCGCGTCCACCAGATTCTCGAAGGCGCGAACGAGGTGATGCGCCTCATCGTGGCGCGGGACCTGTTGAAGCCGTACCAGGCTTAGGCGACGATCCTCGTCCTGAGGAGCCCGCGGAACGCGGGCGTCGCGAAGGACGGCGGCGGGCGCGGCGCGTGCGTCCGTCCTTCGCGGCGCCGCCGCTTCGCGTCGGCTCCTCAGGACGAAGTCAGCAAGGGACGGGAATACTATGACCACTGACGTTCTCTTCGAAATCCGCAACGCCTTCGGCGTGATCACCCTCAACCGGCCGGAGGCGCTGAACGCGCTGACGAAGGAGATGGCGGCCGCCATCGACCGGCAGCTCATAGAGTGGGCGGACGACGACCGCGTGCGCGTCATCCTCATCAAAGGCGAAGGGGAGAAGGCGTTCTGCGCCGGCGGCGACATTCGCTGGCTGCACGATACTGCGAAGGAAGACCCGGTCGCCGCGGCTGAGTTCTTCCGGACCGAATACACCATGAACGCCCGCATCCACCATTATAAGAAACCCTATGTGGCGTTCATCGACGGGATCACCATGGGCGGCGGCGTCGGGCTCTCCGTGCACGGCGATTTCCGCGTGGCGGGCGACCGGACGCTGTTCGCCATGCCGGAGACGGGCATCGGCCTCTTCCCCGATGTCGGCGGCGGCTGGTTCCTGCCGCGGCTGCCGGACGGGATCGGCTGGTGGTATGCGCTGACGGGCGCCCGCGCCCGGGCCGCCGACGCCCTCGACGCCCGCATCGCCACCCATTATGTTCCGTCATCGGAACACGCCGCGCTCTTCGAGGACCTCGTCGCGCTCGCCGATCCGACCAAGGAGAACATCCGCGACTTCGTCAAAGAGCGCGCGGACGTGCCGGACGAGGGCGGGCTTGAAGGCAAGCGCGCCGACATCCAGCGCCTTTTCTCCCGGCCCTCGAGCCTCGACGATCTCTACGCGGCGCTGAAGGCGGACGGGTCCGCCTTCGCCGGGGAGACGCTGGAGATCTTCGCGAAGATGTCGCCCACGTCCATGGCGATCACCTACGAACACCTGAAGCGGGGCGCCGACCTCTTCTTCGACGATGTGATGAAAGCGGAGTTCCGCATCGCCTCGCGGATCATGGAGGGCGGCGACTTCTTCGAAGGCGTCCGCGCCCAGATCATCGACAAGGACCGCAGCCCGAACTGGGGCGAGCGCGAGGAGATCGCTCGCTACTTCGCCCCCTTTGAGGATCCGGCGCGCGAGCTGCAGCTCTGACGCGCCGGCGCGCCCGGCTCAGTCGCGGTTGACGTGGCCGGTGTCGGCGAAGCCTTCGCCGAGATCGCCGTTAAGGGCGTTCTCAGTCCGCGCGAAGGCGACGACGCTCTTCAGACGCTCGATTTCTTCATCGTCCGCTTCCAGCGTTTTCGCGGAAATGCCGATCACGCCCGATTGGGAGTTGTTGTACTGGAACCAGTTGTCGAGCATCGAGGCGAGGACGTAGACGTCGACGACCACCGAGCCGCGCGCGACGCCGAAATCGCCGATGAGATAGCGGTCGAGGGCGACGGAGGTTTCATCCACATAGACCGACCGGGCGATGCGCTGGCGGCGGTTGAATTCCGCCGCGACCGCCGCGCTCGAGCGGGAGTTGGCGATGGCGTAAAGAAAGAGCCCGTCGCAGTCGTTCGCGCTGCGGCAGGCCGCGGCCTCCGCGACGACCGTGCGGCCCGACACGTTGATCACGAGATACTGGCCGTCGCGGCGGACGCTGAAGCCGGCTTCGGCGAAGAGCGGGGCGACCGCCTCCAGCGTCAGGGTCGGCAGAAGGCCCGTCGGGTTCGAGACCGGCGCGGACTGGGCGAAGGCGAGGCCCGGCAGGGCGGCGAGTGCGGCGAAGAAGACGGCGATGCGGCGCATGTGAAGATCCCCTCTTGGTTGGCGAAACCCTACTCGGCCGACCGCGAAAGGCAATCGCTCCGACCGTCGCTGTTGTCGGCCGCGCGCGCGATCCTTATCAGCAGCGGCTCGACTGCAACGTCTTCCCGCACCAAGGAGGCGCTACGCTCATGAAACTCTACGGCAGCTACACCTCGCCCTTCGTCCGCAAGTGCCGCGTCGCGGCGATCGAACTCGGCCTTAAGGACGCGATCGCCTTTGAGGAGACGGCGGTGAAACCGACCATGCCGAACGTCGATTACGGCTCCGGCGTCAATCCGGTGCGCCGGGTGCCGGCGCTCGCAACGGAGGACGCCGGCGTCCTCGCCGACAGCGCGCTCATCGTCGAATACCTCGACGCGAAAGCGGGCGGCGGACAGCTGATCCCTGCGACGGCCGCCGACCGGTTCCGGGCTCTGAACCGCGCCGCGATCGCCTCCGGCGCGACGGACGCTCTCGTCCTCGCCATGTACGAAGGCGCCCTCCGTCCGCAGACCTATCAGTGGACGGAGTGGCGGGTCGACCAGATGGACAAGGCCCACGCCGCGATCGTCTGGTTCGAAGTGGAGATGGACGCCGTGGAGGGCGCATTCGACGTCGGCGCGATCGTCCTTGGCTGCTTTCTCGGCTACGCCGACTTCCGGTTCGGAAACATCGACTGGCTCGCCGCCGCCCCGCGCCTCAAGGCGTGGTGGACCGAGACCCAGAAACGCCCGTCCTTCGAGCAGACGGCGCCGCCGCAGTAAGTTCGTCTCGCAGCGCCCGCCCGCCTACGCGCCGCAACCGGAGGAGCCATGCTGGACGTCCTGGTCGGGGTCCTGCTGGCGGTCCTCGCCTTCGCCCTTCGCGATCTCCTGCAGACGTACAAAACCGTCGCCGCTCCAGGGTCAGGACCCGCTAAAATCGGTCGGCAAGCTGCGAGCAGAACGGCAGGTTCTCGCCAATTGCCGTCGTTGCGGTTAAATTTGCGAATGTCCGTTTAGCCGCTCATCCTTGCCGTAACGCGCAGCGGCTTACTTGGGGCGAATTTAGGACGCTCGCGGAAAGTTTCGACTGACATGGAATGGCCGCGAGCAGCCGATGTCGTTCGCCCCGCTCGCCGCTACAACTGTTTAGAATACAGACACAGTATTTAAGATCGTCTAAGATCGTACGTGACGAAGGCTTGGGGTGACCAAATGATCGAGGCTTACGGTCGCGAAGCGCTGCTCACAGTCCACGTATTGGCTGTGATCGCGTGGCTCGGTTTCGGGTTCTTCGAACTCTGGCTCGGCCGTATATTCCTTGCAGACCCCGAAAGCCCAGCTGCCGCGCCGCTTATTCGGATTGTCTATAACTCCGATATCGTCGTTTTCGTCGCCACGCTGACAGCGTTCGCTGCAGGGATTGCGCAAACGATCCTCTTCGGTTGGGGCTGGTTTGAAACCCTTTGGCTCGGTCTGAAACACGGCATAATGATCACAGTACTTTCCGTCGTAGTGCTGGTTTTACCGCGGGCATTCCGGCTCAATGCTCAGATCAAAGCCCTCCCTGAAGGACCTGGCCCGGCCTCAGTTGAAGTGATCCAGAGCTACCGGCGTTTAGAGCCATGGTACTGGCTGATGCGGCTGCTCGGGCTCGTCGCGGTCGTAATCGCTGTTTGGAGACCGACTTAAACACTTCTCCTGCTTGCCCCATTCTTCGTGGACGACAGTTCTCGTGCCGTTTAGGTTGTATAGTCACGCCCGGACTGCACCTAGCCACGCATTCCCATTGGTTGCTCTTTCCAAATCGAAGCAGCTGCAGCTGGTCGATCACTTACGCGTTGTTTCCAAGCCTTCAGATTTGCAGCATTGTCCGGCGCGATCTGACCGGCCGTTTCGAGTTGGTCCATGTAGCAATACAGACAAACATCAGCGACGGTGAAACGGTCCCCACACAGCCAAGTGCGGCCTTCCAATTGGGCGTCCATCCATATCATCCCATCTTGCGCTCTCGCCTTCAGCCCAGCAGCCGCTTCTGGGAGACACCGAAAGCGGCTCTCGAAAAGGTCAAGCCCCTCCGCGAAATAGAACCCTTGGACCATCGGATGGCAGATCCCGATCTCAGCGCGTCGCCACCACATCCGCGTCTCGGCCCGCTCTTCCGGCGTCGTCCCAATAAGCGCCGGTTCTGGATGGCGCTCTTCAAGATATTCGCAGATTGCGTAGGTCTCAGAAATCGTCTCACCAGTATCGAGCGTTAGTGCCGGGGTCTGGCCCGCGGGATTGAGCTTCAGATAATCCGCGTCTCGATTTTCTGCCGATAAGATATCGACCTCGGTCTTCGGTAGGTCGAGGCCTTTCTCAAGGAGAAAGAACCGTAATGTTCTTGGGTTCATCCCAAATGAATCGTGAAGTTGCATGGGTATTGCTCCGCATAATGCAAGCCGAGAGTACCGCAACTGTACCAGCCATTTAAGAGCCTCGAGCGTTTTTTAGCATATCGACTCCCGGAACGAGAAACGAAGGGTCATAATGTGACCGGAAGCTATCGGCGAATGACTATCAAAACCGGAGCGACCGTTTTGGGCGAGTTTAGGACACGCGACAGAACCTTCGATGACTGGGCCTGGTCGTAGTCGTTGGGACGGGGACGGAAAATTTGTGCGCAACACGAGCCTTCCGAACTGCATAGAAGTAAAAGAAAAAGAGAGGGGGAGCAGCGTGCTTCGGGCAAAGCTATGGCGATTGCTTTCACCCTCATCGAAACCTCCAAGCTGAACGCGGTCGATCCGTAAGGATGGCTGACCTGGGTTCTCAGCCGAATCGCCGGTCACAAGATCACCCGCCTCGACGAACTCCTCCCATGGCTTTACGCTTCACCAGCAGCGTAACTCATCTCGAAAAGCGGCGTTAGTCCGCCTTCAACGGGCGGATACGCTAGAAAACGTACAAGTTGCTTTGATTTCTCTGGGGGGAAGCTGTGTTCAATTGGTCCGGTTTAAGTGTTCTCGCGTTGATTTTCATGGCCGGTTGCACGGAGCCTCCCGCAGCGCCTACGCCAACCTCTGATAGTTATCAGGAAGACGCGGAAATCCTCCGGGCGGGGCTCTTGGAACTCTACCCTAGTCTCGACCGCTTCGGGCAGGGCGAGGAGGTCCTGGAGGCACTCGCCGCGCTCGACCAGGTGGCAGCTAAGACAACCGACCCGATGGAATTTTATCGCGCGGTTGCGGTCGTCACTGCCGCCGCGAAAGACGAACACGTCATCCCGTTTCCGTCGTCCGCCTATCGGCAATCCCGACGTGATGGAACGATGATGCTGCCCTACACCGTGAAGTGGTCCGAGGACATTCCCTTCGTTGCTGCAGTTGCGGACCCCGATCAGCAAGAGTTGATTGGCCAGCGGATTATCGCATTCGACGGTCGCCCGACCGAGGAAGTCCGCGAACAGCTTCGCGCGATCATCCCCAGTGACGGGCTTAGTAAAACCTTCGCTATCCGGCGCCTGGAAGACTTCACCCCGACCCAAAACGAGAACTACTTCGATCTTAATTACCCGATCTGGTTTGGTGCCCAGGACACTTATGCCCTCGACATTGAGGACGCCAAGGGCGAGCGCGTGCGGCATGAACTCGAAGCGCTCGATTGGCCGACATTTTCAGACTTCTATGGAGAGCGCCTGCCGCGCCAATCGCCGATGGAATTTAGCTGGCTTAGCGATGATGTCGGCTACCTCTCCGTCCTCTCGTTTCATGGATGGTATTATGACGAGCACAGAATCAACTCGCGGCGGCGGCTCGGTCAGATCTTTCGAGAGCTAAAGAGCCGTCCCGGCGCCTCGTTGATTTTCGACCTGCGGCGCAACGAGGGTGGCGGTGATATCTCAAGCTGGCTTCTCGACTATCTGGTCACCGAACCCTACACGGAGTACGACCGAATATTGACACGGTTTGTCGGCCAGCCTGATGCCGCCAAGTTCTGTGAGAACGCAAGTGAAGTCAGCTTCGACCCGACCTGGGCAGCCCCTATCGAAGGCGACCTTTATCAGCTTAAAGATGAGTTCAAGCGCCTAATCACGGGCGCAACGGAGCGCCAGCCGAAGAAGGGCGCGTTTGAGGGGACCATAAGTGTGTTGATTGGCGGCGGGACGGGGTCAGCCGCCGCGAAAGTTGCCGCTGTTTTGGACCGTGAAGATCGCGCCGTCTTCGTTGGCGAAGAGACCGGCGGCGCGGCGGCGGGGGCCACCGCTTATGGGTACTGCGGATTGCGCCTTCCTTATTCGGGTATCCGGGTCGACATCCCGCTGGTCCGGTTCGAGCGCATGTTGGACATCCCCTATGGCCGAGGCGTGTTGCCAGACGTGATGGTGGACGCAGGGCAAGTGCCGCCGGTCACTAAGACGGACAAAGTGCTCGAGGCGGCGCTAAACGGGTTAAGCGAACGCAGTGTAGATCAGCCACGCCGCTAGCCCGGTGAGCCCAAGTTTCAGTGCAAGTAGGAAGTTTGCTATCAGACTAAATCTGACCTGTCACTGAGATCCGGACGGGCCGCCTGCTCAGCATACAGAGAGCTGACGGCATTCCGACAGCGCGTCGTTATGACGGCGCTTGAACGTCGATCTCAGGTTGAGATGGCCATGGGCGTCGATCAGGTTCTGGATGGAGCCGTGGGTGGAGCAGAACCTCTGGAGACTCCCCATGTTCTTGAACCTGAGCATGGCTCGCTCTCAAAATATCCGTGAATGTGATCACATGAGAGCAATATCCGCCATTTTGCCAATTCGTAAGCGTCCTACTTGGGGCGTTTTAAGAAGCTGGCTAGGGCAAACTTGCCTCAGTTTTCAGACGTTCAATCTAGTGAACGCTAAGGCAGCCTTGGGCCGATCTCGGCCTTTGAGCTGATTTATGGGTCCTGAGCCTGGAAACGCTTTGTCGCTC
>JBCBJX010000076.1:0-15712 GCA_038522735.1 Pseudomonadota bacterium | reverse complement strand
CGATCTCGCTCCAGCCCTTCTTCACCTGGCGCTGGACGCGCCAGCGCCAGCCTTCCTCGGGGTCCGGATAGAAAACCTGCCGCGCCCGGCCGGCGTCCATGTCCGCTTCGAAGCACAGCGCCTTGGCGTGAACGTCCTCGGCCGTCGACAGCCAGCCCTCGGAGCGCTTGCCGTCCGAGGTGAAGGACCAGAAGCCGAGCTTGCGCTCCTTATGCGGCCCGAAGAGGGTGAGGTCCTCATAGCTTGCGGGTTTGGAGAGATCCGCGAGGGCCTCGCCGAAGCGCCACTCGGCTACGAGCTTCACATACTTCCCGCCGAGCGTGGGCTCGTAAGTGCGTATGCACTGGAATGCGCCGACGGAGCCGTCGCCTTTGGCGATCCACGCGCCGAGGAGCGGCTTGAAGGGGCCGAGCGTCCCGCGCCCCGGTTTCCAGTCGATCGCCATCGCCGCCCGCCTTTCTTCCATCCCATCGCCGCCGCAATTCCATCACGGACCGCACGGAGAAGCACGCCCGCTCGCATTCGCGCGACCGAACACGGGAGACTTCGCCATGATCCTCCGCACCGCTCTTTCCGCCGTCGTCTCAACTGCGGCCGGCATCGCTGTTGGCGCGACGTCCGCCGCCGCCCAGGATTTCGACCCCTATTTCGAGATCGGCGCCGGCCAGGTGTTTGAAGAAAACTTCGACACGACCGGGATCACCGCCCGCGCCGGGCTGCGCACCCGCGTTCCGTCGACGACCTTTCTCGACGCCGTCGCCGCCGAGGGCGAGTTCTTCTACGGGATCGACGGGGAGGATACGGGGAACGTCGAGGCGAAAGTCGCCTATTCCTTCAGCGCCACGGGCCGGGCCATCTGGGAGGTCGCCTCGAATGTCGATCTCTTCGCCCGGGCGGGCCTCGACGTCTCCAAGGCGGAGGTCGAGGGCTCCGGCTTCTTTGCGGGCGGCGAGGCCGAGGACACCGAGGTCGGGCTCCTGATCGGCGCGGGGACGGAGCTTCGCCTCTCGCCGCGCACGGGCGTGCGCTTCGATTTCTCCCACCGCAACGACTACAACATCGTGCAGCTCGCCTACGCCGTCCGGTTCTGAGGGCGGATGCATTTTAACGGCGTCTTTAGGGGCCGCTTAGCGGGGAGGCGGGTAAGCCGATCCGCGAATTGATCGGGGAGCATCCGCCATGGGGATCCGCCAACTCGCCCTTGCGGGCGGTTTCTGTTTCGTCGCCGCTGGGGCCGCCGGCGCCGCCGCGGCCCAGGAAAGCGTCATCCGCGATATCGGCTTTTCGGTCGATGCGGGGACGCAGGTGCTCTACGGCGAGTTCGACAGCGAACTGCCGGCGGAGAACGTCTTCCTCATCGCCGCGGTCGTCCGCGGCGCTTATGAGGTGGAGACGCGCAGCGATCTCATCGACCGCATCGCCCTCGAACTTGAAGCGATGACCGGCGTCAATGAAGGCGATGTCGACGCCTCGACGGGCGCCGACATCTTCCAGGTCGATTTCGAGGCGGACGTGCGGCTGGATTATTCTTTCGGAGCCTTCGCCGTCCTGCACGCGGACTATTCGGAGAACTGGGGCGCCCATTTCCGGGCCGGGCTCAATTACGCCGCGACGAGCGTCACCATCCGCTCCACCCTCGGCACCGAAGAAGAGACCGAGGAGACGAGCTTCGCGCCGGTGATCGGGACCGGCCTTCGCCGCCGCCTCGGCAAGTCCTCGAGCCTCCGCTTCGATCTCGGCTATTACTGGCTCGCCGACGAGTACGTCGCCGCCGGGCTCGCCTTCTCCCACCGGTTCTGACGAGCCCGCGCCGGCAGGCGCAAAAACCGCCCCGCGCCGGCAGGCGCAAAAACCGCAGACAAATCCGCCGGTTTCGGATGACGCGCTGCGAGACGCGCGTTAGACAGCCGCCCCATGGACGGCCTCATTACCTTTCTGACGACGCGCGACGCGGCGAACGCGTTCTCCTGGCTCGGCTCGACCGCCCTCCAGACGCTCGCGCTTATGATTGTGCTGCTCGTCTCGCTCGCCTTCCTGCTTCTTTTCGACCGGAAGGTGTGGGCGGCGGTGCAGCTCAGGAAAGGCCCCAACGTCGTCGGGCCGTTCGGGCTCCTCCAGTCCTTCGCGGATTTCCTGAAGTTCGTTCTGAAAGAGATCGTCGTGCCGGCGGGCGCGGACCGGTCGGTCTTTCTCCTCGCGCCCTTCATCACCTTCACCCTCGCCTTCATCGGCTGGGCCGTGGTGCCGGTCGGGCCAGGGCTGGTCGTCGCCGACATCAATGTCGGCGTCCTCTACCTCTTCGCAATCTCGTCCCTAGGCGTCTACGGCATCATCATGGGCGGCTGGGCGTCGAACTCGAAATACCCGTTCCTCGGCTCCTTGCGCTCCGCCGCGCAGATGGTCTCCTACGAGGTTTCCATCGGCTTCATCATCGTGACGGTGCTGCTGCTCGCAGGGACTTTGAACCTCACCGAGATCGTCGACGGCCAGAACCGGGGGGCCGGGCTCCTCAACTGGTACTTCATCCCGCTCTTCCCGATGTTCGTCGTCTTCTTCATCTCAGCGCTCGCGGAGACCAACCGGCCGCCTTTCGACCTGCCGGAGGCGGAATCGGAGCTCGTCGCGGGGTATCAGGTGGAGTACTCCTCCACGCCCTATCTCCTCTTCATGATCGGGGAGTACCTCAACATCGTGCTCATGTGCGCGATGACGGTGATCCTCTTCCTCGGCGGCTGGCATTCGCCGATCGACATCGCGCCCTTCAACCAGATCCCGCTTTTCTGGTTCGGGATCAAAGTCGTCTTCATGTTTTTCCTGTTCGCGATGGTGAAGGCGATCGTGCCGCGCTATCGCTACGACCAGCTGATGCGGCTCGGCTGGAAGATCTTCCTGCCCCTGTCGCTCGCCTACGTGGTCGGCGCGGCGTTTCTGCTTCTCTACGTTCCCGGCCTGCGCGCCGTCCTCGGCGTCGGCGGATGAGGAGGGTCTGATGTCTCGTATCGCAACCGCCCTTCGCGGCGCGCTTCTTCTTGATTTTCTTGGCGCCTTCTGGCTTGGCCTGAAGTATTACGTGAAACCGAAACCGACGCTGAACTACCCCTTCGAGAAGGGCCGCCTGTCGCCGCGCTTCCGGGGCGAGCATGCGCTCCGCCGGTATCCCAACGGCGAGGAGCGATGCATCGCCTGCAAGCTGTGCGAGGCGATCTGCCCGGCCCAGGCGATCACCATCGAGGCCGAGCCGCGCGCGGACGGGTCGCGCCGGACGACCCGCTACGACATCGACATGACGAAGTGCATCTATTGCGGCTTCTGCGAGGAAAGCTGCCCGGTCGACGCCATCGTCGAAGGTCCGAACTTCGAGTTTGCGACCGAGACACGGGAAGAGCTTTTCTACGACAAGGACAAGCTGCTCGCGAACGGCGACCGCTGGGAGCGGGAGATCGCGAAGAACTTGGAACTCGACGCGCCCTACCGCTAGGAACGGGCGGGTTTTCTTCTGGCCCGGTCCGGCGCTCCGCCGGACGATGACGGGCCGCCGAACAGGATCAGCCGCAGCGCGCCGCGCGTCCCCGACCGGGAGGCGCGGCTTCGGCGCAGACGGACGAATGGACAGGAAACGATGACGATCGCGTTTTATCTGCTGGCGGCGACGACGGTGCTTTCGGGCCTCTTCGTCATTTCCGCGCGCAACCCCGTGCACTCGGTCCTCTTCCTCATCCTCGCCTTCATCTCGGTCGCGGGGCTCTTCGTCCTTCTCGGGGCGGAGTATCTCGCGATGCTGCTGATCGTCGTCTATGTCGGCGCGGTCGCGGTCCTCTTCCTCTTTGTCGTGATGATGCTCGACGTCGATTTCGCCGAGCTGAAATCGGGCTTCATCCAATACGTGCCTCTCGCGGGCGGCGTAGCGGCGGTTGCAGCGGCGGAACTCATCTATGTCGCCATCGTCTGGCGGTCCGGCGAGCAGGCGCTGCAGTCGCGCGCCGCCCAGCGCGACGACGCGCTTTCCAACGTCGAAAACCTCGGGAACGTCCTCTACACCTTTCCGGGCGCGAGCTTTGAGACGGGCTACGGGCACTATTTCCAAATCGCCGGCCTCATCCTTCTCGTCGCGATGATCGGCGCGATCGTCCTCACCCTGCGCACCCGCGAGGGCGTCAAAAAACAGGACCCGGGCGCCCAGGCGAGCCGCCGCCGCGAGGACGCGGTGGAGATCCGCAAGGTGCGCACGGGGCAGGGGATCTGATGGCTGTCGATCTCGCCCCCGCCGCCGTCCTTCGAGACGCCGTCCTTCGAGACGTGATGCTTCGCATCGCTCCTCAGGACGAAGTTTCGCACCGTCTTCGTCCTGAGGAGCGGCCGCGAGGCCGCGTCGCGAAGGACGGCCGCACGCAGGAAAGGGCCGCCCCATGAGCGAAGCCGCCGCCGTCGGCCTCGGCCACTATCTTTCCGTCGCCGCGATCCTCTTCGCGATCGGCGTCGCGGGCGTGTTCGTCAACCGCAAGAACGTCATCGTCATCCTGATGTCGATCGAGCTCATGCTGCTTGCGGTGAACATCAACCTCGTCGCCTTCTCGCAGTATCTCGGCGACGTGGTCGGCCAGGTCTTCGCGTTCATGGTGCTGACGGTCGCGGCGGCCGAGGCCGCCGTCGGGCTCGCGATCCTCGTCGTCTACTTCCGCAATCGCGGCGACATCTCCGTCGAACACGTCAACCTGATGAAGAACTAAGGGGAGCGGCTCCGTGGCGCCCTTCATTCTCCTCCTGCCGCTCCTCGGCGCGATCGTCTCGATGCCGCTCTCGCGTCTTGCGAGCTCGCGCGCCGCGGAGGTGACGACGTCCGTCTTCGTCGGTCTTGCGGCCGCCATCGCCTGGGGCGTCTTCCTGCCGTTCTGGACCGGAGGCGGCGCGCCGTATACGATCGAGTTCTTCGCCTGGTTCACGTCCGGCGACTTCGCGAGCGCCTGGTCCATGCGGGTCGATACGCTGACGGCGGTGATGCTCGTCGTGGTGACGACGGTGAGCGCGATCGTCCACGTCTACTCGATCGGCTATATGGAGGAGGACCCCGGCAAGCCGCGCTTCTTCGCCTACCTCTCCCTCTTCACCTTCGCCATGCTGATGCTGGTGACGGCGGACGATTTCATGCAGCTCTTTTTCGGCTGGGAGGGCGTCGGCCTCGCGTCTTACCTGCTGATCGGCTTCTGGTACGAAAAACCGTCCGCCAACGCCGCGGCGATGAAGGCGTTCATCGTCAACCGGGTGGGGGATTTCGGCTTCGCCCTCGGCATCATGGGCGTCTTCTACGTCTTCCGGTCGCTCAATTTCGACATCGTCTTCGAGATCATCGCCAACAACGAGATCGCGACCCCTTACGGCGTCGCGGACGGCGCGCCGATCCGTGAGCTGACCATCGATTTCCTCGGCTACGAGCTGCACGCGCTGACGACCATCGGCGTCCTTTTGTTCATCGGCGCCATGGGCAAGTCGGCCCAGTTCCTCCTCCACACCTGGCTGCCGGACGCGATGGAGGGCCCGACGCCCGTCTCGGCTCTCATCCACGCAGCGACCATGGTGACGGCGGGCGTCTTCCTCGTCTGCCGGTGCTCGGTCATCTACGAATACGCGCCGAACGCCCAGGCGATGATCGCCCTCGTTGGGGCGACCACCGCCTTTTTCGCCGCGACCGTCGGCCTCCTGCAGAACGACATCAAGAAGGTGATCGCGTATTCGACCTGCTCGCAGCTCGGCTACATGTTCTTCGCAGCCGGCGTCGGCGCATACGGCGGCGCGATGTTTCACCTCTTCACCCACGCCTTCTTCAAGGCGCTCCTCTTCCTCGGCGCGGGCGCGGTCATCCACGCCATGCACCACGAGCAGGACATGAAGAAGATGGGCGGGACCGCGCAGCTTCTTCCGATCACTTACATTCTGATGCTCGTCGGGACCGTCGCGATCACCGGCGTCGGGATACCGGGGACGCATATCGGGACCGCCGGCTTCCTTTCGAAGGATTACATCATCGAAAGCGCCTGGCTCGGCTTCGAGGCGCACAAGCCCTTCGGGCTCTACGCCTTCATCATGGGCGTCGGCGCGGCGGTGCTCACCGCCTTCTATTCCTGGCGGCTCATCTTCCTCACCTTCCACGGCCGTCCGCGGGCGTCTGAAGAGACCATGAGCCACGCCCATGACGCGCCGCCTGTGATGTGGGTTCCGCTCCTGCCGCTCGCCCTCGGCGGCCTTGCGGCGGGGATGCTCTTCTTCAACGCTTTTGTCGGGGAGGGCGCGGGCGCCTTCTGGCAGGGCTCGATCTACGGCGTCGACGCCGCCCACGGGGCGGCCGACGGCCACGGCGCTTCCGCCGGCGCCCACGCCGATGAGGCGCATGCTGAGGAGGGCCATGGCGGCCACCATGTGCCGACCTGGGTCCTCTGGGCGCCCTTCATCGCCATGGCGATCGGGACGCTCCTCTCCGCGCGCTGGTATCTCGCCGACGCGCCGCGTCAGGGCGTCATCCGTCCGGGCGGGATCATCTACGAGTTCCTCGCGAACAAATGGTATTTCGACGAGCTTTACGACCGGATCTTCGTGAAACCCGCCTTCGCAATAGGCCGCGCCCTCTGGAAGGGCGGGGACGGAGCGATCATCGACGGCTTCGGGCCGAACGGGATCGCCGCGGTCGTCGGCGGCGGCGCGCGGCGGATCGTGCGGCTCCAGTCAGGCTACATGTACCACTACGCCTTCGTGATGCTCGCGGGGATCACGCTGTTCGTCACCCTCGTCATCGTGTTCGCAGGCTGACCCCTCATGATCGAAACGACCGCCTCCCTGCCGCTTCTCTCCCTCGTCACCTTCCTGCCGCTCCTCGGCACGCTGGCGATCGCGCTCGCCCGCGGCATTTCGAAGGAGGGCGAGGAGGCCGAAGTCGCGGAGCGCGCGCGCCAGGTCGCGCTCTTTACGTCCCTTGTCGTGTTCGCGCTGTCGCTCGCCGTGCTCGTCGGCTTCGATCCGGATCTCGGCGGCTATCAGATGGTGGAGGAGGCGGCCTGGCTCGGCGGCGGGATTTCCTACCGTATGGGCGTCGACGGGGTGTCGGTGCTCTTCGTGGTGCTGACGGCCTTCATCATGCCGATCTCCGTGCTCGCCTCCTGGAAGTCTGTGGAGAAACGGGTCGCCGACTACATGATGGCGTTCCTTATCCTTGAGACGCTGATGATCGGCGTCTTCTGCGCCCTCGACCTCGTTCTTTTCTATCTCTTCTTCGAGGGCTCGCTGATCCCGATGTTCCTCATCATCGGCGTCTGGGGCGGCGCGCGGCGGGTCTATGCGGCGTTCAAATTCTTTCTCTATACGCTCCTCGGCTCCGTCCTGATGCTGATCGCCATCCTGTGGATGTATGCGGCTGCCGACACGACGAGCATTCCGGAACTCCAGAACTACGCCTTCGGGGAGGGGGCGCAGACCTGGCTCTGGCTCGCCTTCTTCGCCTCCTTCGCGGTGAAGATGCCCATGTGGCCGGTCCACACCTGGTTGCCCGACGCCCACGTCGAAGCGCCGACGGCGGGTTCGGTCATCCTCGCGGCGATCCTCCTCAAAATGGGCGGGTACGGCTTCATCCGGTTTTCGCTGCCGATGTTTCCGGACGCGTCCGTCCTGTTCGCCCCGATGGTTTACGCCCTCTCCATAGTCGCGATCATCTATACGTCGCTGGTGGCGCTGGCGCAGGAGGACATCAAGAAGCTGATCGCTTATTCCTCCGTCGCCCATATGGGCTTCGTCACCATGGGGATATTCACCGGGACGAAGCAGGGGATCGAGGGGGCGCTCTTCCAGATGATCTCCCATGGGCTTATCTCCGGTGCGCTATTCCTGTGCGTCGGCGTCATCTACGACCGTCTGCACACCCGCGAAATCGCCGCTTATGGCGGCCTTGTAAAGCGGATGCCGCTCTATGCGGTGTTCCTCCTCTTTTTCACCATGGGCAATGTCGGCCTTCCGGGCACGTCCGGTTTCGTCGGCGAGTTCCTGACCATGACCGGCGCATTCCTCGCCGATACGCGCGTCGCGTTCTTCGCGGCCTTCGGCGTCATTCTGTCGGCGGCCTACGCCCTTTATCTCTATGCGCGGGTGATCTTCGGAAAGCTCGAAAAAGAGAACCTTATGGCGCTGCCGGACCTTGAGGCGCGGGAGATGGCGGTTCTCGTTCCGCTCGCGATCGGCGCCCTCTGGCTCGGCTTTTACCCCGCCCCGACGCTTGAGGCGTTTTCCGCGGCCGTCGATCTTCTGCTCGACGGCCAGCCCGCCGCCGTCGCCGCGCTGAGATAGGAGGCGCACCGATGACCCTGCTCGAGCAACTGAGCCATCTCCGCGGCGAAATGATCCTCGCGATCGGCGCGATGGCGCTTCTCGTTTACGGCGTCTATGTCGGCGACAGGGCGATGCGGCTCATTTCGCGGCTCTCCTCCATTCTTCTCGTGGTGGCCGGCGCCTTCGCCTATTCCGGCTGGTCGGAGCCGAACCCGGTGCTTCTCTTCGGAGGAGGGCTGGCGGCGGACAAGTTCTCCGTCTTCGCACGAACCTTCATCTATCTCGCCGCGGCGGTCTCCATCGCGCTCGCCGAGGACTATCTGACGCGCGAGAAGCTCGCCCGGTTCGAGTTTCCGATCCTCGTTCTCCTCGCCGCCCTCGGCATGGGGATCATGGTGTCGGCGAACGACCTCATCGCCCTTTATCTCGGCGTCGAGCTGCAGTCGCTCGCTTTCTACGTGCTCGCGGCCTTCAACCGCGACTCGCGCCGCTCAACGGAGGCGGGGCTGAAATACTTCGTCCTCGGCGCGCTTTCGTCGGGACTTCTCCTTTACGGCGCGTCGCTCATTTACGGCTTCGTCGGCGCGACGACGTTCGAGGCGATCGGCGCCCAGCTTGCGGGGGAGACGAGCGTCGGGCTCGTCGTCGGCCTCGTCTTCCTGATCGCCGGCCTCGCCTTTAAGGTCTCCGCCGCGCCCTTTCATATGTGGACCCCGGACGTTTACGAGGGGGCCGCGACGCCGGTGACGGCGCTTTTCGCCGCCGCGCCGAAGCTCGCCGGCATGGCGCTCTTCGCGCGCGTCCTCGTCGATCCCTTCGAGGCGGCGGTGGAGGACTGGCGGATGGTGATCGCCCTCATCGCCGCGGCGTCGATGGCGATCGGCGCCTTCTCCGCCCTCGTGCAGACGAACATCAAGCGCCTCATGGCTTATTCCTCAATCGGCCATATGGGCTACGCCGCCGTCGGCCTCGCGGCTGGCGGACCGGAGGGCGCCTCGGCGGTCCTTCTCTATCTCACCGTCTACGTCATTATGACGCTTGGGACGTTCGCCCTCATTCTCTCCATGCGCCGCCGGGAAGGGCTCGCGGAGCGGATCGAGGACCTCGCCGGGCTCTCTCAGACGCGGCCCTGGATGGCGATGGCGATGACCATCCTCATGTTCTCCCTCGCCGGCGTGCCGCCTACGGCCGGCTTCTGGGGTAAATGGTGGGTCTTCAAGGCCGCCGTCGCGACGGGCGAGCAGACGCTGATCTGGCTCGCCGTCTTCGGGGTTCTCGCCTCGGTCGTCGGCGCTTACTACTATCTGAAGATCGTCAAGATCATGTGGTTCGACGAACCGGCCGAGCCTTTCGAGCGGACGGAGAACGCGCCGCTTGTGTGGACGGCGGCGGGGTCTGCGGCTTTGATGTTTCCGGTGCTGCTCGTCTTCATCGGGCCCCTTGCGGGGATGACCGAGGCGGCGGCGGCGTCGCTGTTCTGAGGGGGATCGAAAGGGTTGGCGAGGCGCGAAACCGCGAACGCGACGCCGTCGGGCGCGAGGCTCATCGAATATGACGAGCTCGGATCGACGAGCGCCGAGGCGCGCAGGCGCTTCGAGCGGGGCGAGCGGGGGCCTCTCTGGATCCTCGCTTTGCAGCAGACGGACGGCTACGGCCGCCGGGGCCGGTCCTGGCGTCAGCGCCCGGGCGATCTTGCGGCGACATTCCTTTCACGGGCTCCGGGGCCCCGCGCGCGCATCGGCGAGCTGTCCTTTGTCGCTGCGCTCTCCGTCTACGAAGCGCTGGAGCGGGTCTGCGACGCGGCGCGGCTCTCCCTCAAATGGCCGAACGACGTCCTCCTCGACGGCGGCAAGGTCGGCGGTCTTCTCCTCGAGCTTCTGGAGGACCCGGAGCAGCCGGTGATCAGCTTCGGCGTCGGTCTCAACATCAAATCGAAGCCCCCGTCCTCCGAAACGCCCTATCCGACCGCGCGGCTGGAGGATGCGATCGACCCGTCCCGGAAGCTCCCCGAACCTCGCGACATAATGACGGCGATCGACGGGCATTTCCTCAATCTCTGCGCCCTCTGGGTGAAGCAGGGTTTCTCGCCCATCCGCGAAGCCTGGCTCGCCCGCGCCCACGGCGTCGGGTCGGAGCTTGTCGTGAACGCGCCGCAGGGGACGCTCACGGGCTCGTTTGAGGGAATTGACGGGACGGGACGCCTCATCCTCAATCGGCCGACCGGGGAGGTGGTCCGGATCGATGCGGGCGACGTCATGTTCGCCGGCCGCGACGGCGCGTCGCCGGAACCTGCGGAAGAAGAGGCCTGAACGGATGCTGCTCGCAATCGATGTCGGCAACACCAACACCGTCTTCGCGCTCTATAAAGGCGCCGAGCCCCTGGTGCAGTGGCGCGCCTCCACCCTCGCATCGCGCACGGCGGACGAGCACGCCGCCTGGCTCGCCCAGATGTTGCAGTTTCAGAGCCTGGGGCTCGACGCCATCGACGATTGCGTCGTCTCGACGGTCGTCCCGCAGATGCTCTTCCACCTGCGCAATCTTGCCAGACGCTATATTGGCGTCGAGCCCGTCGTCGTCGCGAACTCCGGCGCCCCCGGCGTGCCCGTGCGCATCGACCGGCCGGAGCAGGTGGGCGCGGACCGTCTCGTAACGGCCGTCGGCGCTTATATGAAATACGGAGGCCCGCTGATCGTCGTCGACTCCGGCACGGCGACGACTTTCGACGTCGTCGGCGCCGACGGCGGCTTCGACGGCGGCGTCATTGCGCCCGGCATCAACCTCTCCATTCAGGCGCTCCATGACGCAGCGGCCCAGCTGCCGCGCATCGCGATCGAGAAACCGGACGCCGCCATCGGCCGCGACACGGTGTCCGCGATGAAGTCGGGCGTCTTCTGGGGCTATATCGGACTGATCGAGGGGCTGATACACCGCATCAAATCGGAATACGCGAACATCGAAAAGGTCGTCGCGACAGGCGGCGTCGCGAGCCTCTTCGAAGGCTCGACGGAGGCGATCGACGTCTTCGACCCGGACCTCACCGTTCGCGGACTTTATGAAATTCACCGTCGCGTGCGTTCAGGCGCAGTCGGCTAGAGCGAGGCCTGATGGCGCGTACTGAGGACTTTGTATTTCTGCCGCTCGGCGGCTCCGGCGAAATCGGGATGAATTTGAACGCCTACGGCTTCGGGCCGCCGGGCGATCGCAAGTGGATCGTGGTTGATTACGGCGTCACCTTCGGCGACGAGGCCGCGCCCGGCGTCGAACTGCAGATGGCGGACCCGGAGTTCCTCCGGGACGAAGGCGAGAACGTTCTCGCGCTCCTCCTCACCCACGCCCACGAGGACCATGTCGGGGCGGTGGCTTACGCCCGAGACCTCCTGCCGCTCCCCATCTACGCGACGCCCTTCACCGCCGCGCTCGCCCGGCGAAAGTTCGAGGAGGCGGGCGTTCAGGACGCGCCGATCACCACCATACCCATGGGCGCGACGCTCGAATTCGGCCCCTTCGAGGTCGAGTACGTGACGCTCACCCACTCCATCCCCGAGCCGAACGGGCTCATCATCAAGACGCCGCTCGGGACCGTTCTGCATACGGGCGACTGGAAAATCGATCCGTCGCCGACCCTCGGCCCCCGGACGAACGATAACGCGATCACGAAGGCGGGCGATAACGGCCTCCTTGCCATGATCTGTGATTCCACGAACGTCCTCTCCGAAGGCGAGAGCGGATCGGAATCCGGCGTGCGCGACCGGCTCGTCTCCCTCATCGCCGAGCAGACGGGCCGCGTCGCCGTCACCACCTTCGCGTCGAATGTCGGCCGGCTCTTCTCGATCTGCGAGGCGGCGAAAGCGGCGGACCGCTCCGTCTGCCTCCTCGGGCGCTCCATGCTGCGTATGGCGGAGGTCGCCGAGGAAGTCGGGATCATGCCGGAGGGCCTCACCTTCGTGAACCCGAACGAGGCGGGCTATCTGCCCAAGGAGAAAATCCTCTATCTCTGCACCGGCAGCCAGGGCGAGCCGCGCGCGGCGCTCGCCCGCATCGCCCGGGACGACCACCCGGACATCGCCCTCGGTGAAGGCGACACCGTCATTTTCTCCTCCAAGATCATTCCCGGAAACGAGCGGGGCATTCTCCGTCTCATGAACGATCTCGTCGATCTCGGCGTGCGGATCATCACGGAGAAAGACGAACATATCCACGTCTCCGGCCACCCGTGCCGGGACGAACTGCGCCAGATGTACGCCTGGGCGCGACCCGAGATCGCGATCCCCGTCCACGGCGAGGCGCGGCACCTCGAGGAGCATGCGATCCTCGCGAAGGAGCTCGGCTGCCGACACGCCATCGCGCCGCGGAACGGAACGCTCATCCGCCTCGCCCCGGGCGATCCTGAAATCATCGACGAGGCGCCGGCCGGCCGGCTCTATCTCGACGGACGTATTCTCTATGCGGAGGGGTCAGGCGCGGTGCGCACCCGCCGCTGGCTCGCCGACGCGGGCTGCGTCTCCGTCGCCATCGCGCTCGATGACCGCAACGACGTCGTCGCCCCCGCCGAGGTGCGCATCTCCGGCGCGCCGCCCCGCGATGGGAACGGCGACAGCCTCCTCGAACAGGTCGAAGACGAGGTCGAGGACGTGCTCGACGCCATGCCCCGCAAACGCCGCGGAGACGACGACCTCGTCGAAAAGGCCGTCCGTCGCGCCGTCAAATCGACGCTCGCCCAGCTCTGGGGCAAAAAGCCGGACACCCAAGTCCTCATCCTCAGGGTCTAGGCGAGATGAACGTCACCGGCGCGATCGTCGTCTTCGTCATCATCTGGTGGCTCGTCTTTTTCGCCGTTCTGCCGCGCGGTGTGCGGGGCGTCTGGGAAGATGACGACGCGCATGCGGACGGCGTGGAGCAGGGGGCGCCCGCCGATCCGCAGATCTGGCGCAAAGTGCGGCTGACGACCTTTATCGCGACGCCGCTGTCGGCGATCGTGGTCGCGATCATCCTGTCCGGCGTGATTGATTTCTATAACTGACGGCGCGCGAGACGTTTTTTTTAGGAAGGCCGGAATGAGCGGCGGCGAGCTTCAGCGGATCAGCCTCCATGTCGGCGCCGGCAAGACCGGGTCGACAGCGCTGCAGGCGGTGCTGGAAGCGGGGCGGGACGAACTCGCGGCGGAGGGCGTCTCGTATCCGCCGGCGTCGAAGAGCACGCGGATCGACAGAGACTTTCCAGCCCGCGGAAATGCGGAGATTCTGCGCTGTTTCGCTCGTGATCTTTCGCCGTTCGAGGACATCGAGGACCCGGCCGCGCTTGCGGAGCTCCTGCGCGAGCAGTGTCGCGAAACCGCGCCGAACGTCATTTTGTCGAACGAGGAGTTGTACAAGGCGTCTCCCGAAAAACTGCGGAACGCCGCCGAAGCGCTCGACATGATCGCCGAAGAGGTTCGCGTCGTCTGCGTTTTTCGCGAAGTGACCTCGCACGCCGTGTCCGTCTACTCGCAGGTCGTTCGAAACCACGGTCAGACGAAATCGCTCCCTGAGTTTCTGGAGCGGCACGAACCTCAATTTGTCAGTGCAGCCCGTAATCTCGACAGCGCTTTCGGGCGTGATCGCATGCGGTATGTCGTTTATCAGCAGGACCCGGACAGCCACCTCAGATCCGTGCTGCGCGCGTTGGACGTTTCAGCGGACGTGGCCTCGATCGCAACAGAGCGCGTGAACACCTCCTTGTCGCCGACAGGGATCGCGGTAATGCGGTATGTGAACGGATTGTCGAGCGTCGAACGCGGCGTTCGCAACCGACTTGTAAAGGAACTCGCCGCCCGCGATCGGGGCGCGGCGCATGAACCTCCGCCGGAACGGAGTGTTCCTGAAGCTGTTTTGCGACGGTTCGAGCAGGAGACGGCGGCCCTCAACGCGCATGTTTTTTCATCGGGCGCGCCGCTTTCGCCGCCGGCGAAAACGTACGCCGACGTCTCCGCCGTCATCGATCCGCTCCCGGATCACGTCCGCCTGATGACGGACATCGCGGTCTACGCCTTCGGAGAGCTGGCGAAGCTTCGCGCCCGTTTCCGCGGCGGGGCCGCGTCGCAGGCGAACGGCGACGCGATCAAACCGCGATCGGCCGCCGCAAGGGCGCTGCGGCGGCTCTTCGCCGGGCGTCGGTCTTAGAACGTGACTTTGAACCCGAAGGAGGCGCGGCCGGTGTCCGCGAGCCGGGCGCGCTCGCCGACGGTCGGCAGCGGGTCGCGGGCGTTCGTCGGCTGGGCGCCTTCCCAGAGGTCGGCGGAGAAATCGACGCCCGCGATCCGCGCCATCAGGGCCCGCGACGGGGCGGGGTATGCGAGGGCGAGGCGCTCTTCGGCGGTCATCTGGATTTTCGCCGCGGCCTGGGTTTCAGGAAGCAGGGCGCGGTCCGGCGCTCCGATTTCGGCCGCGTCCGCAAGCGCGGGCGTTGCAAGGGCGGCGATCGACAGGGCGATGAGTTTCATGACCTTCTCCATTCCTCAGCGTCGAGCGGACCATGTCCCATCACGCCGCTCACGGGCCATCCAAGAGCGCGTGTGCGGTTTCGTGAGCGACCGTGCGCGGTGGAACGGACGGGGACGGGCGTGAGCGCCCTTGAAGAAGACCGGGTTCTGGTCGTCGGCGCCGCCGGCGCTCTCGGCAGGCGGATCGTCAAGGTGTTGCTGGAGGACGGGCGGGCGGTGACGGCCGCCTATAGAACGCAAACGGTAGAACGTCGCCGGGCTCTTGAGGCGCTCGCGGACGCCGGCGCCCGCGTCGTCCGGCTGGATCTGCGCGACGCGTCGGCGCTCGCCGAGATCGCCTCCGACGCCGACGCCGCGGTGCTGACGCCGATCCTGACGATCTCGTCGGCGGCCGCGCCGGGCCTCGCGCGGACGAAAGTTCGTCGGGCCCTCTTCTTCTCAAGCCACAATGTAACCGTCGATCGGGGCGACCCAGTGTACGCCGATTTGAGGGCAGCCGAGGCGGCGCTTGAGCGAACCGATCTCGACTGGCGCATTCTCCGCCCCACAATGATCTACGGGACGCCGACCGACGGGAACGTGTCCCGGCTGATCAAAGCCTTCGCACGCGCGCCGGTCGCTTTCCGGCCGGGCGACGGGCGCGCGCTGCAGCAGCCGATCCACTATGACGATCTCGCCCGCGCCGCTGTCGCCGCCCTCGACGCACCCGCCTGCGCGCGCCGGGCGATCGATGTCGGCGGGCCGGACCGCCTGACCCTCGCCGACCTCTACCGCCTCGCCGCCGGCGGTAAGACCGTCCTGCCGATCCCGGTCCCGGCGCTCCGCCTCGCGGCGGCGTTCCTTGGAAACCGCGCGCCGCTTTCGGCGGCCCAGCTCGCCCGGATCGACGCGGACAAGACCGTCGAGCCGGATCCGGCGTTCGCGGAAGTG
>JBCBJX010000075.1:0-15999 GCA_038522735.1 Pseudomonadota bacterium | reverse complement strand
TCTCGGCTACCGGCGCCGCCCGGCGCTCGTCCACCGCAACGACCTCGCTCTTCTCGACCGCCCCGACAGGACGACCGACTGATGCCGAAAGACGCACCCGCGGACCTCCGCTCGATCGACGCCCTCCTCGCCATCATGGCGCAGCTGCGTTCGCCGGACGGCGGCTGCCCCTGGGACGTTGAACAGAATTTCCGGACCATCGCGCCGTACACGATCGAAGAGGCTTACGAGGTCGCCGACGCCGTCGAACGGGGCGCCTATGACGAGCTGAAGGACGAGCTTGGCGATCTCCTCTTCCAGGTCGTTTTTCACGCCCGGATGGCGGAGGAGGACGATCGTTTCGCCTTCGCCGACGTCGTCGAGGCGATCTCGGAGAAAATGATCCGCCGGCACCCCCATGTGTTCGTCGCCGAGGACGGACGCGACGCGGAGGAGCAGACTGTTCAGTGGGAGGAGATGAAGGCGGCTGAACGGGCTGCAAAAGGCCTTAACTCGGTTCTCGACGACGTCCCGGTCGGGCTGCCCGGTCTCGTGCGCGGCGTGAAGCTCGGCAAGCGCGCGGCCCGCGTCGGGTTCGACTGGGCGAGCGCCGAGGACGTCCTTGAAAAAGTGGTGGAGGAGGCCCGGGAACTCGCCGAAGCCGCCGATGAAGGCGATGCGGACCATATGGAGGAGGAGTTCGGCGACCTCCTCTTCAACATGGCGAACCTCGCCCGCAAGCTGAAGCTCGACCCGGAAGCGGCGTTGCGCCGCGCGAACGAAAAATTCCGCACCCGGTTCCAGCATATTGAGCGCACCCTGGGCGACCGCCTCGGGGAAGCGAGCCTCGACGAGATGGAGGCGCTCTGGACTGATGCGAAGACCGCCGCGAAGGCGGAGCGTTAGGCCGTGAAGCCTGTCTTCATTATCGGCACCGGCCGCTCCGGCTCCACGATCATGGCGCGCACCCTCGCTGAGGCCCCGGGGGTCTATAAATTCAAGAACACGGAGCCGAAGCTCTTCTGCGGCCTCAACGGCTTCAACGGTCTTTGCACGAACCTCTATCGAAACACCGCGAACGAAGGCCTCTTTTTCCACTGGGTGAACGCCTGGCACCGGCGGGTCGAAAAAACCGCTGCGGGCGACGACGTGGCGACCGGCCTCTGCGAAGCGGTTCCCGCCGACCCCTTCAAGGCGATCTGCCGGGACTACTGGCGGGAAACAGCCGCCCATAAAGGGGACTGGTCCGTGGTCGTCCCTGCCATCCGAAAGGCGTATCGGCGCTTTTTCGAGCTGATCGACCCCAATGGCGCCTGCACGCACTTCATCGACGATACGCCCTTCAACGCCATGCGCGCGCGCGATATCGCGGCGGTTTTTCCGGACGCGCTGGTCGTCCACATGATCCGCGACGGCCGGATGGTCGCCTCCTCTCTCCTGAAGCTCGGCTGGGCGGCGACGTTTCAGGAGGGCCTTTACCAGTGGAAGGCCCGCCTCGATCACGCTCGGGCCGTCGCCCGCGCCCTTGATCTGCCGAAGGAACGATATCTGGAAGTGAGCTTCTCAACGCTCAGTACGGATACGGACGCGGTCTTCGAAGACGTGTTTCGCGTCGCCGGCCTCAGCTACGACCCCGCCTACAAGGTGGGCGCGAAGTTTCGCGTCGAGCCCGAGGGCAAATACGAGAACTCCGAGGCCGAGACCGCTTATCTCAAGGACCTCGCCGGCGACATCGCCGAGGAGTTCGGCTGGCTGTGATTAGCCCGCGACGAGCGTCCCGCGCATCTCGTCAAAACGCTCCGCCGGGCTGCAGGTGAGGAGCGGACGGTCGTCATAGATCTGGGGCGCATAGTGCTCTTCGGCGTCGATGAAACCCGCCCGGCCGCCGGCCTCGCGCAGCATCAGCGTCCCGGCGGCGTGGTCCCACGGCATCAGCTTTCCGTGCAGGCCGTAATCGTTTTCGCCTGTCGCGAGGCGGAGATAGACATAGGCCGAGCAGAGGCTCCGCATGGGTTTTCCGAGGGCGGCGAGGTTCGGCTCGACGCGCTCCCGCCACGCTTTCGGAAAGTACGTGCGGTGATAGGTGCCTTTCAGCTCGCCCATCGGCCGGCCCGAGCCGGCGCGCATCGCCTCGCCCTTCCAGCGGGCGCCCGATCCGCGCTCGACGATCGCGCAGTCGCCGTCGACGGGCGGATAGATCCAGCCCGCAAGCGTCTCGCCGCGCTCAACCAGCGCGACCATCGTCGCGAACTCTTTTGATCCGTTGACGAAGTTCCGCGTCCCGTCGATCGGATCGACGACCCAGACCGGTTCGTCGCCGTCGAGAACGCCGAGGAGCTTCGGGTCCTTCGCCGCGCCCTCCTCGCCGAGTACGCGAGAGCCCGGAAGAAGGGCCGTCAGCCGCGGGATGAGAGCTTGCTCCGCCGCCACATCGGCCACCGTGACGAGATCCGTCGGTCCTGACTTCGTCGAGACATCCTCGCGGCCGAGATTGCGGAAAAGCGGCAGGACGTGCTCCTCCGCGACCTCGCGGATCACGGTGTCGACTGCAAGAGGATCGACCTGCGCGGCGCTCACGCCTCGCCCCCGGCGCGCAATGGTTCATAGACGTCGCGCGGCGCGTCTTCATCCTCGGGCTCTCCGCCGACGGGGGCGACGTCGAAGCGTTTGGCGAACTGCCCCGCCGCCTTGTCGGAGAGGCGCGCGACGAGCCGCCGCCGGCCGTCCGCGGTTTCGTCGAACAGGACGCGAGCGTTCTCATAAAGCCACGCAGCCGCGGCGGCCTCGCGAGGCTCCAGATCATACATGCGCTCGCGGTGCTCCGCGGTCAGCATTTTATCGATCTGCGCGATCAGAACGCCGAGACCAGCTCCGGTGTGGGCTGAAACCGCGACTTCAGCGGGTTCGGCGATGGTTCCCGCCGCCGTCAGCGCCCGGGCCCGGCAGGCGATCTCCAGCGCTGCGGCGTCGTCGGGGTCGAGGAGATCGGTCTTATTGCGCACCTCGATGACGTGCCGCTCATCGTTTTCGTCGAGACCGAGTTCGCGCAGCACCGTCAGAACGTCCTCTTTCTGCTCCTCCGTATGGGGATGGCTCGTATCGCGCACATGTAGGATGAGGTCCGCCTCCAGCACCTCTTCCAGGGTCGCGCGGAAGGCGGCGACGAGCTGGGTCGGCAGATCCGAGACGAAACCGACCGTGTCGGAGACGATCACCCGCTCCGAGGACGGCAGATCGATTGCGCGCATTGTCGGGTCGAGGGTCGCGAAGAGAAGGTCCTTCGCCATCACGTCGGCGCCCGCTAGCCGGTTGAACAGCGTCGACTTGCCGGCGTTTGTATAGCCGACGAGAGCGACGACAGGGTTCGGCGCGCGCTTGCGCTTTGCGCGCTGCAGGGCGCGGGTGCGCGAGACCTGCTCCAGCTGTTTCTTCAGTCCGGTGATCTTTTCCAGAAGCACGCGCCGGTCGGCCTCGATCTGCGTTTCGCCCGGGCCGCCGAGGAAGCCGACGCCGCCGCGCTGGCGTTCCAGGTGGGTCCAGGACCGGACGAGCCGGGAGCGCTGATAGGTGAGATGCGCAAGCTCGACCTGCAGGCGCCCTTCCCGCGTCTGAGCCCGATCGCCGAAAATCTCCAGGATGAGCGCGGTGCGGTCGAGCACCTTCGCCTTCCATTCGCGCTCGAGATTGCGATGCTGGACGGGGCTGAGGGTGCCGTCGACGATGACCAGTTCCGGGCGCTCCGTCTCAAGATCAAGCCGTGCGCCGACTTCCTCCACCTTGCCGACGCCGAAGAGGGTCGCCGGGCGCGGCTGGTCGACAGGCGCAAAGATGGTGTCGATGATATCGACATCGATTGCAGCCGCAAGGCCGCGCGCCTCCTCAGCGCGGGCGTCCGGGTTCCGGCCGCCGGCGTATCGGGAGACGGGTTCGATCAGGAGGGCGCGCGTCGCGCCTGGGGAACGCTCTTCGGCGCTTTGATCGGTCAATCTTCGCTCGCGTCTTCGTCCCAGAGCTGCACGGGCTGCGACGGCATCACCGTCGAGATGGCGTGCTTATAGACGAGTTGGGCCGCTCCGTCGCGCTTCAGGAGGAGGCAGAAATTATCGAACCAGGTGACGACCCCCTGCAGTTTGACGCCGTTCACGAGGAACACGGTCACCGGGATCCGCGCCTTGCGGATCTGGTTGAGGAACACGTCTTGAAGGTTTTGTTTTTTATCGGTCATTTCAATTCGTCTTGATTGGACGACGCAGCCCAAAGGCCCGCCGTCGGTTCGTGCTGCACCGCAATACAATAGAACCGTCGCGCGCCACCGCAATGGCGCCCGACCGCTTTTCGAAACTCTCTCTCAGCACGCTGCGGCCCGCGCCCGTGCAACATAGGCGGCCCTGAGCGCCGCCGCTATCGGCCCTGGCGCCCCGTCGCCCACCGGCGCACCGTCGATTTGGACGACCGGCGTCACGAACTTCGTCGCCGAGGTGATGAACACCTCCACCGCCGACATCGCCTCTTCGACGGAGAACGGACGCTCCTCGACAGCGCGGCCCTCGGCCCCGGCGACCGGGAGCACGGCGTCCCGGGTGATTCCGCGGAGGATCGACCGGTCTGCGGCGCGAGTGACGAGGGCGCCGTCCCTCGCGACGATCCAGACGTTCGTGGAGCTCCCCTCTGTGATGAACCCGTCGCGTACGAGCAGGGCCTCCGCGGCGCCGGCGTCCCGGGCGGCGGCTTTCGCGAGGATGTTCGGGAGCAGCGAGACGGTCTTGATGTCCGGCCGCGCCCAGCGGTCGTCCGGGTGCGTCACGGTTTTGACCCCACGTTTCGCGGCGGCGTCGGCCTTGGCGAGAGAGAAACGTCGTGCGGTGACGACCGCGACCGGCGCCATCAGCGACCAGTCGCCCGCGTGATCCCGCGCGCCGGTCCCCCGGCTCACCTGGAGATAGATGAGCGCTGAAGAGAGCCGGTTCCGGCGCGCCGTTTCGCGGAACACGGTCGCGAGGGCGCCCTCGCCCATCGGCGCCGGGATCGCGAGGGCGCCGAGGGACCGATGCAAGCGCTCCAGATGGCCGTCGAGGTCCCAGAGGGCGCCGTCGACCATGCAGCAGACTTCATAGACGGCGTCGGAGAACTGATAGCCCCGGTCCTCGACGCGGACCGCCGGGGCATCGATCGGCAGGTAGCGTCCGTCGACATAGGCGATGCGGGTCATAGCTTTTCTTTCTGTTGGGCGGTTCTCAGGACCGCCAGAACGCCCGCGTCAGAATGGCGAGCGCTGCGACCGCATCAAGGCGCCCGAGCGCCATCGCTATGATGAGGGCGATCGTCGCCGCCGGCGTCTCCGCGGCCGCCACGAAGCTCTCCCCCGCTTGGGCGGCGAGCGGGCCGACATTAGCGAAGGCGGCGACGGCCCCGATCGCCGCGTCGGGCAGCTCCGCGCCGCCGGAGGCGAGCGCCAGCACGAGGGCGGCGAGGACGAACACAAAGGCGGTGAAATGGACCCAGACGCCGAGGGCGTCGCGGTTACGGGGGGTCCGGGCTACCGCCTCGGGCGTTGCGAGCCGGCGCAGCTCGCGCCGGGCGCGGCGGAACACGGACAGCCAGCGCGCAAGCTTCAGACCGCCCGCCGTCGAGAGAACCGAGCCGCCGATGCAGGCGGCCACAAGGGTCGGCGTGATCGGCGGCGGCGCGCCCAGAATGAGGCCGTTGGTCGAGAAAAGGCCGTTCGCATTGAAGAGGTGCTCGGCGAACCGCGTGAGACCGGCCGCCGGTTCATAAAGCCAGAAAGCCGCCGCAACGACGGCGACGACGGCGATGAACGCCCCCGTCTCCTCGTCGATCCGCGGCGAGCGTCCGGTGACGAGAAGCGCTGTAAAGAAGAAACTGACGGCGCCGAGGGCCTGACCGACCGCGAGGATCGCAAGCACCGCCGCCGGCTGCTGAGCCAACGCTTCAGGATCGACGATCGCACCGCTGGAGGCCGCTGCGCCAAGGGCGAGGATCAGAGCGTCGAACCCGCCGGCGCCGGCTGCGCCCAGCGCCGCTGCGAGGCCGAAGGTGAGAATGAGGTAGGGGACGGTGAACGCCCCCGCGAGGCGGCCGGCCGCCGGGAAGACGCCTTTCTCGCCGGCGGCGAAAACGGAGGGCGTGCGGACGTTCACCCCGCCGAATTCGCGCTTCAACAGAACCGCTGCAATGACGGCGAGGGTCCCGAACCCGCCGAGCCAGGAGAGGAGCGCCCGGTAAAGAACCGCCGCGTTGTCGCCATAGACCGCATCCGGACGGCGCCAGAGCCCGGTGGTCGTGACGGCCGAGACCGCGTCGAAATAAGCGTCGACAAGCGAGAGCCCGGTCATCGCCATCGGCGCGGCCGCGAAAACCGGAACCACGAACCAAAGCCCGACGGCGAACAGCATGCCTTCCCGGAACCGTGAATCCCCCCGGCGGCGAGGCGCGGCGAGCGCGCCCGCGCCGGCGACCGCCCCGATGGCGCAGGCGCTCAACAGGTAGGCGTTCCGCTCCTCCGCGGCGACGGCGACAAATGCCGGCGGCAGGCACGCGAGCGCGAACACGCCGAGGGCGAGAAAAAAAGCGCGGGCGAGAGCCGACCAGTTCAAGACGAGATGTTCCGGCGCATGACGCCTCGATCTAGAAGTATTCGAGGCTGACGCGGAACATCTGCTCGACCTTCGCGACCGCGTCCTTGAGGGCGAAGAGGATGATGCGGTCCCCGGCCTCCGCGACCGTATTCGGCCCCGGAAGTTCGACCGCCCCGTTTTTGACGACCGCGCCGAGGAGAACGCCCTCTGGAAGCTCCACGCGCGAAAGCGGTTCGCCGACGATGGGCGACGTTTTGAGCGCGATCGCTTCCAGCACTTCCGCGGCTCCGTCCGCCACCGGATAGACGCTCTTGATCCGCCCGCGCCGCACCTGCTGAAGGATCGTGGAGATGGTGGAGGCGCGCGGGTCGACGGCGATGTCGACGCCGACGGCTTCGCTCAGGGGCGCATACTCCTGATTGTTGACGAGACTGATCGTACGCTTCGCGCCCTCCCGCTTGCCGATGACGGCAGCAAGGACGTTCACCCGGTCGTCGTTGGTGAGGGCGACGAGCGCTTCGGCGTCCTGGATCCCCGCTTCGCGGAGAATATCCGTATCAAGACCGCTGCCGTTGATGACGATCGTCCGGCGCAGACGGTCGGCGATCTTCTGGGCGCGCTCCATGTCGGATTCGATGAGGCGCGTTTTCACGGACCGGGATTTTTCCAGCGCTTCGGCGACATAGAGGCCGACATTGCCGCCGCCGACGAGAACGACCCGGCGGGCTGAGCGCTCCTCGCGGCCGATCACTTCGAGGGCGTGATCAACCTCCTCGGCCGCTGCGATGAAATAAAGATCGTCGCCAGGCGCAAGCTGCGTGTCGTCGTTCGGCGTAAACACCTTCCCCGCGCGGCGCACCCCGACGATCTCGATCTTCAGCCGGGGAAAGAGTTCGCGGATCTGCTCGATCGGCGTTTCGATGATGGGGCAGTCCTCGTCGATCCGAACCCCGATCGCATAGACGGCGCCGTCGGCGAACGCCCGGCTGACGGCGGCGCCCGGCGTTTTCAGGCGCTCGAGAACGGCGCGCCCGACCTCGATCTCCGGAGAGATGATGACGTCGATCGGCATATGGGCGCGGCTGAAAAGATCCTTGTACGCAGGATCGAGATAGCTCTGCGCCCTCACCCGCGCGATCTTGGTCGGCACCTTGAAGAGCGAGTGGCAGATCTGGCAGGCGACCATGTTCACTTCATCCGACAACGTGACGGCGATCACCATGTCGGCGGACTCCGCGCCCGCGTTCGCGAGGATGTTCGGGTGCGACCCATGCCCGACGACGCCCCGCACTTCCAGGTCTTCCGAAATCCGGGAGATCAATTCTGCGGAGCGATCGATGACGGTGATGTCGGCGTTTTCGCGGACAAGCGCGCGGGCGATGCCGAAGCCGACCCGCCCTGCGCCGCAGATGATGACGCGCATCTTGAGAAAACCGGTCTAGCGCGGCGCGTCGGCGCGACCGTTCGAGGTGACGCCGAGAGATTTCAGTTTCCGATGCAACGCCGATCGCTCCATGCCGACAAAGGCGGCGGTGCGCGAGATGTTGCCGCCGAAGCGGGAGATCTGCGCAACCAGGTATTCCCGTTCGAAGCGTTCGCGGGCGTCCCGCAGGGGCAGCGCGATCACCTGTTCGGCGCGCTCGCCGTTCGGCGCCGCCGGACCGCCTGACAGCACCTCGGACGGCAGCGCGTCGACGCCGAGAGCCCCGCCCGCAGCGTCGGCGGTCAGGATCATAACCCGCTCCACGACATTGCGCAGCTGGCGGACGTTTCCGGGCCAGTCATAGGTCTGGAGCGCGACGAGCGCCTCGTCGCCGAAGGCGAGCCGCGGCAGACCGGTTGCGTCGGCGATACGCTCGACGAGGTGCTGGACAAGCTCAGGGATGTCCTCGCGGTGTTCGCGCAGGGCCGGCGCCTCGATCGGAACGACTGAGAGGCGGTGATAGAGATCTTCCCGGAACTGGCCGGCGGCGGCTTCCGCCATCAGGTCCTTGGACGATGTCGAAATGATCCGCACATCTACGGAAACGGGCGTATCGCCGCCGACCCGCCGGAAGCGCTGGTCGACCAGCACCCGGAGGATTTTCGACTGGGTCTCCAGGGGCATGTCGGCGACCTCGTCGAGCATCAGGACGCCGCCATGAGCGCGCTCCATGTGCCCGATCTTCGCAGCGCCGCCCTCGGCGTCAGCGACGCCGAAGAGCTCCTCCTCCATTCGCTCCGGCGCGATGCCGGCGGCGGAGACGACGACGAACGGGCGGTCGGCCCGGTCGGAGCGGCGGTGGAGCTGGCGGGCGATCACCTCTTTGCCCGAGCCGGCCGGTCCGGTGATCAAGACGCGCGAGCGGGCTTCCGAAATGCGTTCGATCAGCTGGCGGAGCTGCGTGATCACCGGCGCCTTGCCGACGAGCTCCCAGTCCGGCGTGCGGCGCAACAGATCGCGGTTTTCCCGGCGCAGGCGGGAGGCTTCGAGGGCGCGGCGGATCGACAGGATGAGGCGGTCGGAATTGAACGGTTTCTCGACGAAATCGTAGGCGCCGTTGCGGATAGCGGTGACGGCGGTCTCGATAGTGCCGTGGCCGGAGACGACCACGACCGGCATCTCCGGATGCACGGCGCGCAGACGTTCCAGGATCTCCAGCCCATCGAGTTCCGAGCCGTCGAGCCAGACATCGAGGACGACGAGGCTCGGCGCGCGTTCAGCGATCACAGCGAACACCTGCTGGGAGTTCGCAGCGGTGCGCGGATGAAAACCCTCATCCTCCAGAATTCCCGCGATGAGATCGCGGATATCCGCTTCGTCGTCGACGACGAGAATATCAACCGCCATAGCCAGGTTCGCCTTTCATCAACGCGTCGTTCGTCATTCCGCCGCCTTCGGTTCAGCGTCGTTCGCAGCCGGACGGGCGCGTTCCGTCCAGTTTTGAGCAAGAAGCTCGCCAGTCTCTTCAATCTGCGCAGCGCTGGAACGCCGCACAGGGAGGACGATCCGCACGCGCGCGCCGCTCGCGCCGAACTCGGCGCCGTCTTCGAGTTCGAGCGCCCCGTCGTGCTCTTCGATAATGCGTTTCACGATCGCGAGGCCGAGGCCGGTCCCCTTCGCGCGGGTGGTCACATAAGGCTCGGTGAGGCGTGCGCGTTCGGCCGCCGGAAGGCCGACGCCGTTGTCCTCGACCACCAGCGTCGCGCGGCCGTCCTTCAGTCCGACGCTCGCCCTGACGAGGCCGCCCGGCCCTGTCGGATCGTCTGCGAGGCGTTCGGCGACAGATTCCGCGGCGTTCTTCAGAAGGTTGCCGAGGGCCTGAGCGATCAGACGGCCGTCGCACTCCGCCGACACGGCGTAGGGCGGCGTGACGGTTTCGAAGACAATGTCCGATGTCGCCATGCGCCGGTCGAAAACGGCGGCCTTGACGATATCGCGCAGGTCTTCGCGGGCGAACACAGGCTTCGGCATGCGCGCGAAGCCGGAAAACTCGTCGACCATCCGGCCGATATCCTTCACCTGACGGATGATCGTCTCGGTGCACCGTGCGAAAACGTCGGGATCAGACGAAATCTGCTTCGCATACTTGCGCTGCAGTCGTTCTGCAGAGAGCTGGATCGGGGTGAGCGGGTTTTTGATCTCATGCGCGATGCGCCGGGCGACGTCGCCCCAGGCGGCGGCGCGCTGGGCGTCGACGAGTTCGGTCACGTCGTCGAAGGTGAGGACGATGGAGCCGCGCCCCTCGCCTTCGCCCTGGTCGCCCGCGTCCCGGGTGATGCGGACATTGAGGGTCAGCGGGTCGCCGCCGCGCTTGATCTCGACAGCGGCCGGCGCGCCGGCCGCGTCGAGCCGGGCGCGCTCTGCGAGAGCGGCGAGTTCAGGTGCGGCCTCGGCGAGGCGCGCGCCGATGAGCGCCTGACGGTCGGCGCCGAGGAGCTTCATCGCCGCCTCGTTGGCGAGCGTGATCCGTCCGTCCCGGGAGACGCCGACGACGCCCGCCGAGACGCCGGAGAGCACCGCCTCGGTGAACCGGGAGCGACGCTCCACCTGCGCGTTGGCCCGCTTCAGATCGTTCTGCTGGCTCTGCACCTGCGCCGTCATGCGGTTGAAGGTGCGGGCGAGAACACCGAGCTCCGAGGTCGGATGTTCGACATCAGCGCGCGCGTCGTAATTGCCGGCGTAGACGTCCTCCGCGACGGCGACGAGGCCGGAGATCGGTCGCACGATCGCCGTCGCCGCCCAGAGCCCGAGCCAGACAGCGCCAAAGAGGATGATGAGAGCGAGGGTGACGAAGCCGAGTGCGGAAATGTTCTCAAGACGCCGCTTGGTGCGTTCAGCGTCGTAATAGTCGTCGCGCACGTCGCGCGTCGCGATCATCGCCTGGGTGATCGTGGGCGAGACCTCCTTGTACGCAACGATGTAGCCGCCGCCATAGGCGTCGATCTTCATGAGGCCGCGGAAGACCTCGAGCGCCGTCGCGTCCGTGGCGTCGAAGCGAAAGCGCCGCGAAAGCTCGTTCGCGGCGTCCACCCGGTCGAAGCTCGATCTCGGCGGGAGCGGGTAGCGCGCTTCAAGATCGGGCGGGCCGCCGGCGCGCGACCCGTCGCCCGCCATGTAGACGCGATCGAGGATGCGTCGTTGTCCGTCCAGGACATAAAGCGCCGCAAACCCGCGGGCGACGGCCTGCCCGGCGAGATACTGCCGGTAGGCGATCGGCTGCCGGTCCGGCCGCACGCCGAACTGCTCGGCCCGCTGAAGATCGCTCTGAACGTAAATGAGCGCCGCGCCGAGGGCGTTCGCTTCCAGATCAAAGTAGCCGTTGGCGAAATCCCGGCTCGCCTCGACGGCGCGGCCGATGCGTTCGGAAAACACCTCGTCGAGGCTCGACCGGAGAATGAGCGCGGAGAACGCGAAGGCGAGGACCGCCGGCGCGACGGCGACGAGGGAAAAGAGCGCGACGAGACGCACGTGGAGCTGCGAGCCTGCGAGCCCGTCGCGACGGTTGGAAAAGAGCTTCCAGAGCCGCCCCCCGACGAGGGACGCGCAGGCGATCGCGACGAGCACGTGCCCGGTCATCAGCGCGATGAGCGTCGAGCGGCTCACCGCCTCCAGCCGGGGCGTCAGCAGCGAATATGTAGAGACGGCGACGAGGACGGTCGCGATGGTGATGGCGACCGCGACGACGATCCACGATCCGCGCTTCGGTCGCATCCGTCGCACGGCGCGCGCGGCGGCGGCCGTTCGATAGAAATCTGATCCTCGCACGCTGACGGTCATGGGTCGTCGCGAACTCCACCAGGGACCCGTAAACGCCGCTCGCCCCCCGGCGTCTCTCGTCCGTTAACAGGGAGACCGTGCGCGATGCGTTGCCGAAAATCAACACCAGTGTTGCCCGAACGCCCCGCTCGTTTTTCGCCCTTTGCGGGCGTAGTATGAGCCGGATCGTTCAAGGGAGCCGTTTCATGTCGGACGAGCTGGTTTTTTACACCAATCCCATGTCGCGCGGCCGCATCGCCCGCTGGATGCTGGAGGAGGTCGGCGCGCCTTACCGCACGGAGGTCGTCGATTACGGGCCCGCCATGAAGTCGGCCGACTATCTTGCGATCAATCCGATGGGGAAAGTTCCGGCGCTGAAGCACAGGGGCGCCGTCGTCACGGAAGCAGCCGCCATCTGCGCCTATCTCGCCGACGCGTTTCCTGATGCGGGGCTCGCGCCGCCGCCTTCCGAGCGGCAGGCCTATTACCGCTGGCTCTTCTTCGGCGCCGGCCCGATCGAGGCGGCCGTGACGAACAAGGCGCTCGGCTTCGAGGCGCCGCCTGAAAAATCGGGCATGCTCGGTTACGGATCGTTCGCCTCGGCGCTCGACGTTCTGGAGGCCGCCGTCTCCGTCAACGGATGGATCGCTGGCCCCGAATTCTCAGCCGCCGACGTCTATATCGGCGCTCAGCTTGATTTCGGGCTGCGCTTCAAATCGATCGAGGCCCGGCCCGCCTTCGAGGCGTTCGCAAAACGCTGTCAGGAGCGTCCGGCCTACAAACGCGCGGCGGAGATCGACGACGGCCTCATCGCACAGCAATCGGCCTGACGCTCAGGCGGCGGCCCGGAGCGGCGCGTCGAACGCCTCGTCGATCAGGCGGAGAACGGCGTCCGGGTCGCGCTCGCGGACGGCGGCGTTGCGGATGCCGAGAGCCGCACCGCCTTCGAATTCAAGGGCCGCGGCGAGGTGTTTGCGGGCGATCCTGACGCCGAGGGCCGGTCCGTAGAGCGCGATCGTATCCCGGTACTGATCGAGGAGGAACTGACGGCGCGCCGCCGCCGTCGGCGGCGTTTCCGCGCCGCCAGCCTCCAGAGCCTGCGCGATCGCGCCCGCGAGCCAGGGCCGGCCGGTCGTCGCGCGGCCGATCATGACGCCGGCGGCTCCGGAAGCCGCGAGCGCCGCGCGCGCATCGTCCGCCGTCGCAATATCGCCGTTCACAAGCACGGGGATCGACGCCGCCTCGACAGTCGCGCGCACCGCCGCCCAGTCGGCCGCGCCTTTATAGAACTGGTTGCGAGTCCGTCCGTGCACGACGATCAGCCTCACGCCCGCCGCTTCGGCGCGGGCGGCGATCTCCGGCGCGGTCATCAGGTCCCGATCCCAGCCGAGCCGCATTTTGAGGGTCACGGGTCGATCCGTTCCGGCGAGGGTCGCCTCGATCAGCCGCACGGCGCGGTCGGGATCGCGCATCAGCGACGAGCCGGAGAGCCCGCCTGTCACCTGCCGCGCGGGGCAGCCCATATTGATATCGATGATGTCGGCGCCGGCGGCCGTCGCGAGCCGGGCGCCCTCCTCCATCCACCGCTCCTCGCGGCCCGCGAGCTGGATCGAAAAGGGCGCGATCTCCGGATGGCCTTCTGCGCGGCGCACGACATCGGGCCGCCGCTCGGCGAGGGTCTCGCAGGCGACCATCTCCGAGACGACGAGCCCCGCGCCGCCGCGCATGGCGGCGCGCCGGAACGGCAGATCCGACACGCCCGACATGGGCGCCACGGCGACGGCGTTCGCGAGCGTGATGGGGCCGACCTGCAACATGACGGGTCTTGTACTCGCTCGCGTCGGCGATGAAAAACCGCGCTCCATGAGCAACGCGACCACCTTCCCCGTCATCATCCTCGGCGCCGGCGCGGCCGGGCTTTTCTGCGCCGGCGAGCTCGGGCGGCGGGGCGTTCCCTCGCTTGTTCTCGACCATGCTGCGAAGCCGGCGGAGAAGGTGCGCATCTCCGGCGGCGGGCGGTGCAATTTCACCAATCTGCATACGGCGCCGGACCGGTTCCTCTCCGAGAACCCGCACTTCGCGAAATCCGCCCTCGCGCGTTACACGCCGTCGGACTTCCTCACGGTCCTCGCCCGCCATCGCATCGGCTGGCATGAAAAGACGCTCGGCCAGCTCTTCTGCGATGAGAAATCGCCGCGCATCATCCGCATGCTGCTCGACGATCTCGAGGCCGGCGGCGGGACGCTGAAGCTCGCCGTCTCGGTCTCCGACATTGCGCGCGAGGCGGACGGCTTTCGGGTCGAGACGTCGGAAGGCGTCTACCGGACAAGGGCGCTCGTCGTCGCCACCGGCGGGCTCTCGATCCCGAAAATGGGCGCGACGGGCTTCGCCTACGATCTCGCCGAGCGGTTCGGACACCGCATCGTCAAACCCCGCCCCGCGCTCGTTCCCTTCGTCTTTACGGGGACCGAGAAGGAGAACTTCGCCGCCCTCGCCGGCGTCTCGACCTCGGTGCGTGCAAGCGCCGGCGGGGCGCGCTTCGATGAAGCCATGCTCTTCACCCATCGCGGGCTCTCGGGCCCCGCGATCCTTCAGGCGTCGTCCTATTGGCGCGAGGGCGAGGAGATCCGGATCGATCTCTTCGCAGGGCGGGCGCCCGACTGGCGGGTCGAGAAGCGCGACCGCCCGAGAACGCCGACCGCCGCGCTGCTCGACGATCTCGCCCCGAAACGCCTCGCAGACCACCTCATGACCCTCGATCCGGCGCCGACGGCGGCGCGCCTCGCCGACGTCCCCGACAAGACGCTCGACCGCTTCGCCGCAGCGCTGTCCGACTGGCGGCTTAAACCAGCGGGCACGGAAGGCTGGCGCACGGCGGAGGTGACGGCCGGCGGCCTCGACACCGGGGATCTCTCGTCAAAAACGATGGAGAGCCGCCACGCCCCCGGCCTCTACTTCATCGGCGAATGCGTCGACGTCACCGGCTGGCTCGGCGGCTATAACTTCCAGTGGGCCTGGGCGAGCGCCTTCGCGGCTGCGGAGGCATTGGCCCGACACCGGTAAACATCGCGAGCGCCTTCGCGGCGGCCGAGGGGATCGTGTTGCGGCGCTAAAGAGGATGGTTTTCCCGAGGCCTTGGCGCTAGGCGCGGGACCGGCGTACACCCGCCCCATGACGACCAGCGCCACGACCGCCGCCCTCATCGTCGCCGCGGGACGCGGAACCCGCGCGGGGCCCGGGGGGCCGAAACAGTACCGCCCCCTCGCGGGCCGCACGGTGCTCTCGTGGACGGTCTCGAAGTTTCTCGACCATCCGGGCGTCGACGCCGTGCGCGTGGTCATTCACCGGGACGACCGGGCGCTCTATGATGAGGCTGTCGCGGACCTCGCGCGCCATCCGAAGCTCATGGAGCCGGAATTCGGGGGGGCGGAGCGACAGGATTCGGTGCGCTTCGGCGTCGAGAGCCTCGCGGGCGATCCGCCGGACCGGGTGCTGATCCACGACGCCGCGCGCCCCTTCGTCGATGCCGGCGTCATCGGCAGGGTGATTGAGGCTCTGGACGCCCATGACGGCGCGATCGCGGCCCTGCCCGTCCACGACACGATCAAGCGTTCGCGCGCCGAAAGCCGCGAGATCATCGAGACGACCGTGCCCCGGAGCGATCTCTGGCGGGCCCAGACGCCGCAGGGCTTCCGGTTCGGCTCGATTTTGGCCGCGCACCGCCGGGCGGAGGGCGAGGCGCTGACCGACGACGCCGCCGTCGCCGAGGCCGCCGGGATCGACGTGACGCTGGTCGTCGGCTCGCCGGACAATATGAAAATCACGCAAGCGGAGGATTTCGGCATGGCCGAAACCCTCCTCGGCCGCGAAAGGCGCGATATGGAGTATCGATCAGGGCATGGATTCGACGTCCATGCCTTCGAGGACGGCGACGCCTGCATTCTCTGCGGCGTCGCCGTGCCGCATGACCGGAAGCTGAAAGGCCATTCGGACGCGGACGTCGGGATGCACGCCTTGACGGATGCAATCCTCGGCGCCCTCGGAGAAGGCGATATCGGCGATCATTTCCCGCCGTCGGATCCGCAATGGAAAGGCGCGCCGAGCCGGGTGTTCCTTGAGAAGGCCCGCGACGTCGCGCTCGAGCGCGGCGGCCACATCGTCCATTGCGACGTGACGCTCATCTGC
>JBCBJX010000074.1:0-16081 GCA_038522735.1 Pseudomonadota bacterium | reverse complement strand
GGTCGACTGCTTCACGCGAGAGTGCCTTGCGATCGAGCCGAGAGCGAAGTTCCAGGCCCTCAAAGTCATCGAAGCGCTTGACGGGGTCATGGCTGTTCGGGGGAAGCCGAAGTCCATAAGGGTCGACAACGGCCCTGAGTTTGCCGGCCGGCTTCTTGATCAGTGGGCATATCATAACGGCGTCGAGTTGGACTTCTCGCGCCCCGGCAAACCCACTGACAACGCTTACGTTGAGAGCTTCAATGCCCGGCTCCGATCCGAGTGCCTGAACGCGTCCTGGTTCCTCTCGCTTGAGGATGCCGCCGAGAAACTCCGGCAATGGCGGACCGAGTTCAACACCGAGAGACCTCACAGCGCCCTCGGAAACTTGACGCCCCAGGCTTTCAGAGCTCAGACTAAAAAAGCCCGAAAGGTTGCATAGCACCTGGTCTAAAACCGGGGGAAGACCAGAGCAACGCCGTGGTTACTTAAAGAGTGGCTGCGCCACCGGGGTCTCGTCATGAGTGGAGCCTCGTAGGCCTAGCGTCCTTAACCGACAGAGGCTTTCTCAAACTGCTGGGTTGATCGACTTTTTAGCCGCGGTGGAGCTTGCTCGCCGTGGACGTTACCAACACGCAATGCAGAGCGCGCTCGGAGATTTCGAGTACAAGTGCATCTCTAATCGGGGGTATTTGAGGGGGCGCCAAGCGGCTGCGAGAAGCGATTTTTCTTTTTAAATCAACACGCTAAATACTGAGTTCGAAGCCCGACGACGGGGTACTCACGACATTCAACAGCTACGGCTGCGTTGCTCAAGGTCGGCAGACGGAGATTTTGCGCTCACTGTCTGAATCTGAAATATAGCGTAGAAATAAACAAAAAACGATACAGATTATAAGCATCTAAAAGATTTGTTAGCTCTCATTATTTGTTTTTTATTTGATATTATCAACATTCACGGTCGCAATTCGTCCTTAAGCGCCTGACTATTATTGAGTGTTTTGTCTTTATTCGGGTCGAAAAATGCGCCCCCAAGAGCCAAGTTCAACGCAATCCACTCATCAAGGCGTGACCGGCGGGCCGCCGCCAGGTTTGATTCGCTGGAGAGGACCCGCTGACGGATGTCGAGGACGTCGACGAGGTCCGTCTCGCCCTCGCGATAACGGAACAGGGCAAGGGAGAACGCCTTTTCCGACGCTTCGGCGGCCTCGACGAGAGACGCGACCTGCTGCGCGAACGCCGCATTTCGATCCAGGCTGCTCTCGACTTCTTCAAATGCGGAGAGCGCGGTCTGCACGTACTCCGCAAGCGCTGCATCAAGATCGGCGCGCTCGATATCAACCTGCGCCTTTCGTTCGCCTGCATCGAAAATCGGTCCGACGAGTTCGCCGACGGCCGACCAGAGCATCTCCTCAAGCGCCAGCGAGTTCGACAAACCGCCGGCTCCGACGCTCGATGATCCGCCATAGGACCCGGTGAGCGTGATCGACGGCAGACGGGCGGCCCGGGCCTGCGACACGAAGTTCGCAGCGACCGCCACGCGCCGCGACGCCGATAGAATGTCCGGCCGGCGCTCCAGAAGGTCCGAGGGCAGGCCCGCAGCCGGTGGAGGCGGAACGTCCGGAAACGTCTTTCGCACGACGAGCTTGGAGGCGGGGTACTCGTTCAAGAGGACTTCAAGCGCCCGCACCGCGGTGCGGTAACTCGCGCGGTTGACCGCAAGGGAGGCGGCCGTGGACGCGACGTCGGTTTGCGACAGCGCCGTATCCTCGGCCGTCGCCTCGCCTTCTTCAAAACGTGTGCGGACGATGCGATCCGTCTCGCGCAAGGCTGCGAGCGTGCTCGCCGTCACTTCGGCCTGGCGATAGGCCTCGATCGCTGCGAAATAGGTTTGGGCGACCTGCGCGGCGATGGAATACCGGCTGAAGCGGAGATCCTCCTCCGCAGAGAGAAAGCTCGCCACGTTCGCCTGCCGGCCGGTTCTGATCCGTCCCCAAACATCGACTTCCCAGCTGACCGAAAACCCTGCGAAGCTGCTGCGCGACAGGGTTCCGCCGTCGGACGTCAGACCGGTTGCGTCCGCGGACGCCGTTCCCAGCACCTCGGGAAACCGGTCGGCGCCCGCCTGAACGAGGAGCGCCCGAGAGCGTTCCACATTCGCGAGCGCGATCCGAACATCCTGGTTGTTTTGCTGAGCGATGCGCACGAGCTTCGAGAGCTGAGGGTCGCCGATTTGGTCGATCCAGCCGAACTGAACGTCGGCGGAGCTGGCGTCCTGCGCCCAGGCGGCGGGCAGATCGGGCAGCTCGTCCCGCGCCATCTCGTCCGCATCCTCGATCGAAGTGGTGGCGCAGGCTGCGAGCAGAGATCCGGCGGCCAGCAATGGAAGAGTACGCATGAGTCGTCTCCTTCAGGCCCCCGCCCGCTCGGTTCGCTTGATCCCGAAGAGGACCGCATACAGCGTCGGCGTGACGAACAGCGTAATCAGGGTCGCGAAGCTGAGGCCGAACATGATGACGACCGTCATGGAGCGGAAGAAGGCATCGAAGAAGAGCGGGATGACGCCGAGAACCGTCGTCGCGGCGCCCATCACCACGGGTCGCAAGCGGCTCGCTGCGGATTCAACGAGCGCGTCGTATCGCGGTTTGCCCTCCGCAATTAGAGCATCCGTATTGTCGACAAGCACGAGCGAGTTCTGGATGACGAGACCGACCAGCGACAGGAGACCGAGGATCCCCATGAACTCCATCGTCGTGTTGGTCAGCAGAAGACCGCCGGCGACGCCGAAGAGAAGAAGCGGTACGACGGACCAGACGATAAGCGGCTGACGAACGCTGTTGAAGAGGATGATCACGACTAGGATCATCGCGAGAAACGCGACGGGAAACGTGGTCGCCAGATTGCCCTGCGCCTCGACGGAATCCCCGTACTCACCGCCCCATTCAAGGCTGTAGCCGGCCGGCAGCACGATCGCCTCAACCTGAGGGCGTATGCGTTTAAAGATGTCGTCCGTATAGACGCCCGGTCGCGGATCGCACTGGGCTTTGAGGGTCAGCTCCCGGTCCTCCCGGCGAATGAGATTGTCCCGCCACAGGACGCGAGCCGACGTCGCCACCTGCGCCAATGGAACAATGGCTCCCGTATCGCTGGTCGCCTGAATGATGGGCAACCGTCCCGGCTCGCGGCGCTCGCGTTCGGGCGCCCGGGAAATGATCGGAATGAGGTCGTCTCCTTCGCGGAACGTTCCGATCTCTATGCCTGAGAAGTTCGTCTGCAGAGCGTCGGCGGCGTCCGACCGGGAGACGCCGACTTTCTCGCCGCGATAGTCTGAGTAGACAGGCTGGATCGTCGGCGTACGGCGGCGCCAGTCGTCCCGCACGAGCAAAGCGTCCGCTTCGGCGCGCATGATCGCCTTCGCCTGCTCGACCAGGGCCCGCAGCACGGCGGCGTCCGGGCCGCTGAACTCCGCTTCAATTTTCGCACCACCGCCCGGTCCGTTGGTGAACTTGTAGGCCCGGCCGGCGCCGACCACGGTTTGCGTATCGAGATGGTTCTGAATATCGACGATCAGGCCGCCGTTCAGTTGGTAAGCATCAGTGCGGACAATGAGCTGACCGTAGGCAGAGTTGTTAGCGTTGACGTCGTAAACCAGCGTGTAGCGAAGCGTGTTGCCGCCGATGAGGGTCTGGACCGCATTCACGCCGTCGAGGCCGGCGACATACCCGGCCAAATCGTCCAGGTGCTCCGCCGTTTCCTCGATACTCGTCCCCTCAGGCATCCAGTAATCGACGACGAACTGCGGCGAGGTCGAGGACGGAAAGAAACCACTGCGCGCCTGCGAGAACATGGTGAAACCGGCGACCAGCACCACGCCGGCGACAGCGAGGGTGAGAACGCGAAAGTCGATCGCGGTACGGATAAACCCGCGATAGATTTTATAGAATCCCTTCGTGTACGGTTCTGTTTCGACCCGTGCGCCGGCCTTGGGCTTTTTGATGAAGTAATAGCAAAGGAGAGGCGTGAAGGTGAACGCAAAGAACCATGAAAAAGCGAGCGCGAACATCACGACCCAGAAGAGCGAACCGACATACTCCGACGCGCTGCCCGGCGCGAAACCTACAGGCGCGAATGCGATGATCCCGACAAGAGTGCCGCCAATCAGCGGTTTCATATTGGCGCGGGTGGTTTCGATCGCGGCTTTCAGCCGGTCCTTCCCCTCGCGGATCGCGACCTCCATGCCGTCGGTGATGACGACGCCGTTATCGACCAGCATGCCGAGAGAGATGATCAGCGCGCCCAGCGAAATCCGGTGCATGGCGAAGCCGCCGAGGTACATGATGAACAAGGTTGCGGCCATGGTGAGAAGGACGGTCGCCCCCATGATGAGGCCGGAGCGAAGACCCATGAAGAAGAAGAGCGTCGCGACGACGATGATCAGCGCCTGACCGACGCTGACCACGAAAGCGCTGATCGCGGATTGGACGACGTTCCCCTGGTGGTAAAATTCGTGGACGGTGATGCCCGCGGGACTGCGCCTCTCGATTTCAACCAATCGCTCCGCGATCGCTGCGCCGATCTTGACGACGTTCGTGCCCGTCATATTGGCGACGCCCAGACCGACGGCGAATTCTCCGTCTTGTCGCAAAAGAAGCGTCGGAGGGTCTTCGTAACCCCGATAAACGTCCGCGATGTAGCCGAGCTGGGTCGAGGCGCCGCCGCCGTTGACGACGAGCCGTTTCAGCTCTTCAACGGTTGAGATATCGCCGGCGAGGTCGATAAACAGGCGTTCACTGTCGATCATCACACGGCCAGAGGCGTTCTCCGTGTTCTGCGCCTCCAGCGTCGCGTAGATTTGGGAGATCGGGATGCCGAGCGAACGGGCGCGCTCGCGGGAGATCTCCACATATATGCGCTGATCCAGATCGCCCTGAATCACGATCTTCGAGACGCCTTCAACCTTCAAGAGCTCTTTACGGAGATCTTCTGCGTAATTCTGCAGCTCCGCCGGCGTAAAGCCGTCCCCCGTGATCGCGTAGTACAACCCGTAAACGTCTCCGAACTCGTCGTTCACGAAAGGCTGGCTCGCGCCTGGGGGCAGGCTCGCGCTCGCATCGCGAACTTTGTTGCGGATTTTCGTATAAACGGTCGTCAGGTCTTCTTTGGTGACGGAATATTTGAATAGGACGTCGATCGAGATCTCCGAGTAGCCCGGCTTTGAAATGGACGAGAGTTCATCGACTTCAGCGAGTTCCTGCAGGGCGATCTCAAGCGTATCCGTCACCTCGTCGAGAACTTCCTGGGGGCTGGCGCCCGGGTACTCCGTAATTACCTTTGCGACGCGGATCGTAAACTCGGGATCCTCGAAGCGCGGCATCTGGCTGTAGCCGATGAAACCGCCGAAAACCGCGAGCAGTATGACGATCCCTGTAATGACAGGGTTTTTGATGGTGAATTCAGCGAGGTTCATGACGGCCCCGGATCATTCCTGCATCCAGGGGCGTACGGACATGCCGTCGCTCAGGCTGGCGCCGCCGGCCGCTACGATCGTATCGCCTTCCTCCAGACCTTCAACGACGTTGACGGTCGATCCTACGCCTTCGCCGACGACGATGTCGCGCCGGGAGATGGTCGTCGTCCCGGCGTCGTAGACCCACACAAAGAGGTCGCCCCCCACGGAAACCACGGACGACACCGGCGCACGGACGCCGCCCGGAATGACGCGGTTGCCCTCGCCGACAAGCTGCAGGCTGGTGCGCACGCTGGCCGTCATGCCGGGCAGAACGAGAAGGTCGTCGGAAGGTGTGAAAAGAAAGCTCACTTCGTATGTTTGCGTCGCCGGATCGGCGATGCCGGCCGCCTCAAGGAACTCCGCCGGGAACTCCTGACCCGGCAGAGCATCCAGGGTGACGATCGTTTCGGCCGGCTCGTATTGAGGGCGGAAGATGATGAGATCCGCGGGCAGGTCCACCGTCGCGGCGACGCCCGAAGTCTGAAGGATCGCGATCGTCTGGTTGGCGCCCACCGTTTGAAACTGCTCAGCCTGCACATCGGCGATGAAGCCGCTGAATGGCGCACGCAGCGTCGCGTCATCCAGCAACTTCTCCGCCGTTGCGAGGGCGGCTGCGGCGACGTCGCGCGACGTCCGGCGGGTTTCAACCTCGCTGACGGAAATCGCATCCCGTGCGGCGAGGCGCAACGCGCGTTGATATTCGGAATCGGCCCGGGAGAATTCTGCGCGCGCTTCAGCGACATTGTTTTGCAGGTCTTCAGCGTCGATCCGCGCGATCACGTCGCCTTGCGCGACGACGTCCGAGCCGTCGACGTTCAGCTCAATGAGACGACCGCCGATATCGAAGGAAAGCTCCGTTTCCTGCGCCGCATCGATCGTCGCCGGCAGGATGATCTCCAGGTCTCGTTCGGGTGCTCCAATCGTGAAGAGCTTCACCGGCTTCAGTTGATCAACGTCCGCCAGCGGCGGCGGTTGCGCCCGGTCGGCCGCCTCGGCCGACGCCGCCGTCAGTCGCGGCCCGGGCCTCAAAGACGGACCATCGTCGATCTGGAGAACACCGAACATGAGCCCGCTGAGAACGCCGATGACGCCTAGGCCGAGGATCGTCACTAGAAACCTGAAGACCACAAATTCCCTCGCCTAATCTGGCGGCCGATCTGATGATCGGCTCGATTTCACACGCCGTGATTGAGTTCGGACGACCACGATGTTCTAGGCACCGGCCGACCGGTTGTTCAGGACATTTCGCGCACCAGCCGGACGATATGCGCCAAATTCCGGAGTGTCATCAACCAAAGTTAACCCGCCGCCTGTTCAGCGTTCGGCGGCGCAGTGCGGGATCTGCGAGGTGTCGTAGGCGGCGCCAACACCGCTCGCCGATCGGCGACGTCCAGTCAACCGCCGCTGTTTCGGGGTTCCTTCGCATTCTGCAGGCGGAACTGCGACGGAGAGAGGCCGGTCCATCGTTTAAACGCTCTCCTGAACGCTCTGCCATCGGAATATCCGACGATGGAGCCCACTGATTCGTTTGTGGCGTCGGGCTTGATCAACAAGTCCTTCGCCATGTCGGCTCTCACATCGTCGATCATACGAAGAAGGCTGGTCTCGTACCGCGCAGCGAGACGTTGAGCCGATCGAAGGCTAAGGCCGGCCGACGACGCCACCGACATCAGATCAAACCGGCCGAGCGCTGCGTTTTCCAGGACGGCGTTTTGCAGACGGGAGAGGTCTTCAGGGGCGCCGCGCTCAACAATCCGCAGGGCCATCTGCCGGAAATGTTCCTCAGCATACAAAAATAGAGACGCGCATGCATGCTCTACCGGCTTGCTTAGATGCTCGGCGGGAAAAACGAGGGCGTTTCGTCCAGTTCGTTGGCGGACGGGCGCCGAGAAATACGTCTCATATTCCTCCAAAGACCCTTTGCAGGCGTATGAGATATCGACACCGACCAGTTCGAGTTCGACCTCCAGTATCTCCACAAACAGGCGGCGGAACAGACCGAGTCCAGCGTGGCTGGTCATTCCCTCGTCCATATAGTCCAGCGGGTGCGCCAACGCCAATACGGCCGTGTCGCCTTCGACGGACAGGCTGAAATCCGCTCGATCGGCCAGCAGTATCTGATGGTCCACGAATAGTTTAAGTGCTGCGCGAATATTCTCGGCGTACTGCGCAGCGCGGGCGAGATCGCCCATGGCCGAAATCGGCGCCCCTCTGGCCATTTGAATTGGAAGCGCTTCATCCGGGCGCTGGCGCTCCATCAGCCGCCATAGGCGCGGAGGCAAGTCGTCCGGAAGGCGGGTTTCGACGGAAAACAGATCTCGAGCGGACATCCCGAGTTCACGCGTAAGGTCTTCAAGCTTCAGCCCCAGCGATAAAGCGAACGGCAGCGTCGCCGACATAAGAGAGCTCGAGAACTCCGCCCGCCGGCGTGTGTCGCTTATTGTCCGGTTGCTGTCGCGCATTGACCCTCACTGGTCGAATTGACTGGATGCTTTGTTACTGCAAGGATTATCAGGCTGTTAGATGACGGCGCGCATGCTTTCAAGTATTGGTTGCGTCATCCTGCTGTCATGCAAGAAGGGGGTGTCGTGAGGAAAACCGTCGCAGCCGGAACTGCAATGGCGGGCGCTTCTGCGCCTGCGCTACCTCGTTCGACCAGCACTTCTCCCAATCGAGTTCCATCATCCAACCCGACGATCTCCGCGTTCGCCGGTCTGATCGCCTGTCCGCAATGCGACGCCCTTTGGCGCGCGCCGATGCTCGCCGAAGGCGAGCGCTCGCGATGCGGGCGCTGTGGAACAGTCATCGCGCGGCGGGATTCCCGCAGCCTTGAGAACGCCCTCGCCGCCGCCGTGGCGACGCTCATCCTCCTTATCGTCTCGTTGTCATTCCCGTTCCTGACCGTGGAACGCGCCGGCCTCTCGAACCGGATTTCGGTTCTGGACGCCGTCTGGTCCCTCTGGACGGCCGGGATGCCGATCGTCACCGCAGCCTGCTTCCTCCTCATTTTCGCAGCGCCGGTTCTCCGCGCGGTCCTGCTAATCATCGTGTTGCACCGTGCACGCGGCCCTGATCCGTCTCAAGGCGTTTCAACCCGCCTCTTCCGCCTCGCCCGCGCCCTTGAGCCATGGGGGATGGCCGAGATCTTCCTCATCGGCGTCATCGTCTCGCTCGTGAAGGTCGGCAAGCTCGCCGATATCTCCATCGGGCCCGCCTTCTGGGGCATGTGCGGCCTCGTGGGCGCTCTCACCTTCGCCCAGGCGACGCAATGCACGCACACCACTTGGAAAGGACTTCGATCATGAGCGGCGGCGCCGTCACCGCACGAGAGGTCGGCCTCGCTGTTTGTCGGGTTTGTCATCAGTTAACCGATCGTCCCGGGGCTCCGTGCAGCAATTGCGGTGCGCCGGTTTTCATGCGTACGCCGAACAGCCTGCAGATGGTCTGGGCGCTGTGGATCGCGGGCGTCGTCTGTTACATCCCCGGCAATCTGCTTCCTATCATGGTGACCCAGTCGCTGGGTAACGAAACGGCCTCGACCATCATCGGCGGCGTCATCACGCTTTTTGAGCACAAGAGTTATTCGGTCGGCGCCGTCGTGCTGATCGCCAGCCTCGTTGTTCCGATCGCGAAGTTCTTGATGATCGCGCTCATCGCCCTTTCCATTCAGCTCAACTGGCCGATCGACAACCACCATCGCCACACCGCGCATGTCGTGATCGAGTATGTCGGTCGCTGGTCGATGGTCGATGTCTTCGTCGTCGCCGCGCTGTCCGCGCTGATCCAACTCGGCGGAGTGGTGGCGATCAATCCCGGACCGGGCGTCGGGTTTTTCGCCCTTTCCGTTGCGCTTACAATGCTGTCGGCACAGGCGATCGATCCGCGCCTGATCTGGGACGAGGACACGACGAATGGCTGACCGCGACATCCCTGAAGCGCCGACGACGGCGGCGAAACCGCGCCGCCCCTCGCCCATCTGGCTTGTTCCCATCTTCGCCGCCGTTCTCGCCGGCGCTGTCGCATTCAACGCAGCCTCGGAACAGGGCCCGCTTGTCGAGATACGCTTTCGCTCGGCGGGCGGCGTCGAAGCGGGCAAGACCCATGTTCGGTATAAGGATGTTGTTGTCGGTGAGGTGGAGGAGGTCTCGTTCAGCGACGATCTGGAACACGTCGTCGTTCACGCACGCCTCGACAAATCGATGGCGCCCTATGTCGGCGATACGACGCAGTTCTGGATCGTCAGCGCCCGGGTGAACGGGGCTCAAATCTCCGGCCTGAATACGCTGCTCTCCGGCGCCTATCTGGAAATGGACTGGACTGAGAAACCGTCGCGTCGGCTTCGCGTGATCGACGGGCTCGCCTCCCCGCCGCTGACCGAGCCGGGAACGCCGGGCCGGCGCGTGACGCTCGTCTCCGATCGCGGCGGAGCCTTGAGCGTCGGCTCAGAGGTCTCCTACAAACAGCTTCCGGCCGGCCGCATCGAGACCCGCGAGCTTTCCGAAGACGGCCGCACCGTCACGTTCACCGCATTCATCACGGCACCGTACGACAATTTTCTGACGACAGAGAGCCGCTTCTGGAACGTGTCAGGCCTCGATATCGAGGCCGGATCGGAGGGGCTGCTCGTCAACGTCGAATCGCTTTCCGCGCTCGTCTCCGGCGGCGTCGCGTTCGGCGACCTGGATGATCGAGTTGGAGAGCCGATCGAAGAGGATGGTGTTTCATTCTCAGTGTTTCCGAACCAAGGGGCGGCGCGGGAGAGCCTCTTCAAATTCGAAGGACAGGAACAATTCCGGTTCATTGTAGAGTTTTCGGAATCCGTTGGCGGGCTGAAGGCCGGCGCGCCCATCCAGTTCGAGGGGATCACGATCGGTCGCGTCGTCGACGTCGTCGCGGAAGTCGATCGCGAGGTCGTCGGACCGCCTCGCGTCTACGCGGTCCTGCAACTGGAGCCGAACCGCCTCACCAAAGATGCAGTTGACCCGGACGAATTCAAACTCGTGCTCAACGCCCTGGTCGCCTCCGGAATGCGGCTGCAGCTGGTGATGGGAAACCCGCTGTCGGGGTCGCTGAGCGTCCAGATGATCCAGGTACCGGATGCGGAGCCGGCCGCTGTCGATTTCAGCGTGGAACCCTACCCGGCCCTGCCGACGGCGCCCTCCGAGATCACGGCCCTCGCCCGCAATGTCGAGGATCTCCTCGCGTCGCTCGCGGGACTGCCGCTGAACGATCTCGTGCTCGCGGCGACGGCCCTTCTTCAGCAAACGGAACGCCTGCTTTCCGACCCCTCCATGACGGCGCTGCCGGGGGAGGTCTCGGAACTTGCGCAGGTGCTGGCCGCGTTCTCCCTGCAGGCGGAAGGAACCCTGCAGGGTCTGACGCCGGATTCAGAACTTTACATCGAACTGACCGCGGCGACGGCGGAGCTTCGCGACGCGGCGCGCTCGGTCGCACGGCTCGCCGAACGCCTTGAAGAACAACCGAACTCGCTCATCACAGGACGGAATTAATGCGCCCCGCTCGCCCGATCGCCGCCGCCCTCGCCCTGCTCGCCGCCGCCTGCGCCAGCAAGCCGCCGAAGCTCTATCTCATCGAGGACGCCCCCAACGCCGGCGGTCCGCAACAGGCGCGCGAACTCTATGTCGGCGTCGCGCGCGTCGCGCTCCCCGCCTATGCGAGCGACGCGCGGATCGCGCGCCGCAGCGAAGGCGGGAGGCTTATCCTGGACGACGATCATCGCTGGGCCGAACCGCCGGAGGACAGCCTGACCAGAGTGCTCTCTTCGCAGATCGCAAGGGAGCTAGGTGGACTTTCCGTTAGCGAGCCTTTCCCGCGGGGCTTCAAGCTCGACATCCGCGTCGCCAGCACTTTCGATCAGTTTCTGCTGACTGAGAACGGTGAAGCCGTCATGACAGGAACGATTTCTTACATCACTGGAGACGGTCGTCGGACGCTTAAAATAGAACCATTCTCAGTAAAGACGGGTGTTACGGGCGCATCAATGGGCGACTACGCCGCTGCCGTGTCCGTCAACCTTGCGGAAATCGGCGGTCAGATCGCCGGGACCGTCGAAGACCTTCGATCAGACGCGGGCTGACGGGAGCGCCGGCCTGTCGTGCTGCAACTCGCCCTAGGTCTTCTCATCATGTGCGTAAATGGGTTCGTGCACGGACTGGTCCTGTCTCATGCCGCGGGTTTTCTCGAACGCGCCAAAGCGTGGTGCGTGAAGACGTGCAGCGCGCACCGGTATTCAGCCGCCATGACTGCGTCCATCGTCGTTGTCATGGCGGCGCACTTTGCGGGCGTTCTCATCTGGGCGGCCGCATTCCTCGTTTTGGACATCTTCGACGATCCGTCGACCTCGCTTTACTTCTCGATCGTCGCCTACACGACGCTCGGCTTCGGCGACCTTATCCTTCCGGAGCCGTGGCGCATCCTGTCCGGAATGGTCGCAGCCAACGGGTTCCTCCTTTTCGGATGGAGCACGGCGTTCCAAATGGATTTCCTCACCGATCTACGCCAGACGGGAAACCGCAGTATCGCGCCCGCCGCCGGCGGCGAGGAATGAAATGCCATGACCCCGCTTGAAATCCTGGCGGAAGACATGCGCGCAAACGGCGTCAATCCCGACGAGGCCCTTTGTTCGAATAGCAAACAGAAGTGCTCCATAAAGCGCGTCCGGACCGGAACCTGCCTCTACAGCCAACACCATATCGGCGAAGGGTGGCTGTTTCTGACGAACGGCGTTGCCGCCTCGCGGCAGACTCATCCCGATGGCGGCTGGTCGATCGCCCGGTTTTTCGAGCGGGGGCAGTTCTGCGCGAACCTGACCAGCGCGTGGACCAAAGAGTACACCCCGGACGACCTCGTGGCGATCACGGACATAGAAGGCGTTGAGTTTCCGGACGCGTTTTTCCGCGAGGAGTTTCTGCGCGGCGGACGCCTCGGCGAATACATCCGGCTGAAATCAATCGAGACGCTGTGCTTCGATAAGGAGGTTATCTGTATAAAAACAATAAACGATACAGAAGCTCGTTATCGGTTCCTTGAGGAGCGCCACGACAGTGTCGTCGCAAAGGCGTTGCAGAAACACATCGCCGCGTTTCTCGGCATCACCCCTCAGGGGCTCAGCCGTTTCCTGAAAGCCCGCCGCGGCGTTTAACCCAGGTTGATCGAAGCCGTTTTCAGGCGTGCTATCCGATAACCAACAGGTCATCGGAGGAGAACAACCGTTGTCGGAGACGATAGCCACGCTCAAGGCCGCCTGGCCGATGCTGCGCCGCGCGATAACGAGCGGTCAGCTTTTTCGTCCGCAATGCGAGCTTGTCGATCCGCACCCCGACGTTGAGGGCCTCTACGGGGTCGATATTCCAATGCGCGACGGGTTCGCGCTCACCGCAAATATCTATCGATCGCGCGCGAGAACTGCAGCAGGCGAGCCCTCGCCGGTGGTCATGTGCGCCCATCCCTACGATAACCGTCTGACGCCTGCGCAAAAGAAAACGCCGCTCCGCGGCCCGCCTCAGCAGTATCGACTAATCCCCCAGGCCGGCGGCGTCCCGCGTTTTTCCACCCTGACAAGCTGGGAATCCCCCGACCCGAATTTCTGGGTCCGGGCGGGCTACACCGTGGTCAACGTCAATCTGCCGGGCTTTGCGGACAGCGGCGGCCCGGCCTCGATATTCTCCGCACATCAGGGCGCATGCTTCCGCGAAGCGATTGCATGGGCGGGCGCCCAGAACTGGTCGACCGGCGCCGTCGGACTCAACGGCGTCAGCTTCTTGTGCATCAGCCAGTATCTCGCAGCCGCGACGCCGGATGGCGAGGAAACGCCCGAAGCGCTCAAATGCATCGTCCCATGGGAGGGCGTCTCGAACCTCTACCACGATCTCGCCTGTCGAGGCGGCGTCGCCGATATCGGGTTTCTGAATTTCTGGTGGCATACGGAGGTCAAGGAACCACTCAACACTCCCCTGGAACAGTATCTGGAAATTGAAGAAGCGATCCCGCCCGAAGTCCTCGATCTGCATCCTCTTTATGACGACTACTGGCGGGCGAAGGCGCCGCCGCTTCAGAACATCCGTGTCCCGATGCTGATCTGCGCATCTTTTTCCGACCATGAGCTTCACACGACGGGCACGTTCCGCGCTTTCGAACAGGCTTCTTCTTCAGAGAAATGGCTCTACACGCACCGAGGCGGAAAGTGGTCCGAATACTACAGCACTGACGCGCTGTCGCTGCAGAAGGACTTTATGGACCGCTACCTGAAAGGCGTATCCAACCGGTTCGACAAACTTCCACCGGTGCGCCTGGAAGTTCGCTCCGCGCGCGATGAAGTCAAAGAGGTGCGGTGGGAGAAGGAGTGGCCGCTTGCGAACACGCGCTACGTTACCCTCTATCTTCAGAAGGGAAAACTTGTTCCAGAAATTCCGCAAAAACCGGGCGAGATCGAGTTCGACAGCCGAACGGGGCGAGCTGCGTTTGAATACCTGTTTGAAGCAGATATGGAACTATCGGGCTACATGAAACTGAAGCTCTGGGCGGAAGCCCGCGCCACGCGATCCGACGACGAAACGCCGAAAGACTTGATTATCTGCGCGTATGTCCAGAAAAAAGACCGTCGCGGTCGTCTCGTGCCGTTCAACGGCTCAGTAGGCGTCTCAAATGACGTTGTTTCCCGCGGCTACGGGCGCGCCTCCAGGCGAGCACTTAATACGGAGCTTTCGGAGCATTGGAATCCCGCGCCCTCGGGCGGGAAACATGAGCCGCTTTCTATCGGCGATATCGTTCCTCTTGAAATTGCGCTTTGTCCAAGCAGCACGTTCTTCGAGAAGGGGTCCCGCCTTCGCCTTATCATTTCGGGCCAAGACCTGTTCCATGCGCCGATTTTCCGGAAAGTGACGGAAGTCGCCGCCCATCGAACGGTGATCCATTTCGGCAGCGAATTCGATACGTATTTGTTGACCCCGCAGATCCCCTGAAGGTAGGGAGAGGCTCATGAGATCGAAAGGACGATTGCTGATTGTCGCGATGGCGGGCGCAGCAACGGTTCTCGCCGCCTTTGCGATCTACCTGGCGACCAGCACGCCGCCGACATTCGCAGACGTCGCCTACGGCCAGTCGAGCGATCGAAACCGGCTCGACATCTATCTCCCGCCGATCGCCCGGGACCCGCAACCGGTCGTAGTTCTCGTCCATGGCGGGGGCTTCCGGTTCGGCGACGAGGCGCGACGGGCGAACCTGGGAGAGTTTCTGGAAGCCGGCTTCGCGGTGGCCGCGATAAACTACCGGCTGTCGAACGAGGCGATATGGCCCGCCCAGCTCATCGACGTAACCGATGCGATCCGATATCTGCACGACAATGCGGCGAGCTTCGGCATCGACCCGGCGAGAATGGCCGCATTCGGTCAATCCGCTGGCGGACATCTCGCTTTGTCAACGGCGGCGTAAAATTGGGCCACGGGGCAGTTCAAAATTGGGCCACTTGCTCGGTGGCAGCGTGGTGTGCGGAATGACGCAAAAGGCGCGCTGACCGGCACGAGTCAGAGCGCGCCTTTTGCGTCATTCCGCACTGGAGCTGGCGTTTTATTTCATTCGTTCGGGAGAGCGCTTCCGCTTTGCCTCGGAGAGGCGATAGCTGTCGCCGTTCAGCTCAAGGATTTGGACATGGTGCGTCATCCGGTCGAGGAGCGCGCCGGTCAGACGCTCTGATCCGAACACTTGTGTCCATTCGTCGAATGGCAGGTTGGTGGTGACGATCGTCGATCCGCGTTCGTAGCGCTGCGAGAACACCTCGAAGATAAGTTCAGTGCCGGTCTTCGACAGCGGTACGAAGCCGAGTTCGTCAACGATCAGCAGCTTCAGGTTCGCCAGCTGCTTCTGCAACCGAAGAAGCCGTTTCTCGTCACGGGCTTCCATCAGTTCATGGACCAGCGAGGCGGCCGTCGTGAAGCCGACGGCAAGGCCCTTCTGGCACGCCGCAAGGCCGAGCCCAAGCGCGACATGGGTCTTGCCAGTCCCCGACGGTCCGAGAGCGATGACGTTCTCGCGGCGGTCAATGTATTCGCAGCGCGCCAGTTCCTGCACCAATATTTTGTTGAGTGAGGGGATGGCCTTGAAGTCGAAAGTATCGAGGCTCTTAACCGCCGGGAACTTCGCCGCCCGGCGGCTCCGTTATCCGCCTGAAAAGGAGACTGAACCGTCAGTCGGCGTCTGGCTGAACGAAGGTGTTGACTACCATTGAATTGATCGCATCGATGAAATTTGCGAGTTTGGAGGAAATTTTATGATCTTGGGGGAACCGCAATGAATTCCTACGTTAGAGCAACCAGCATTGCTGTGGCGCTTCTGACCGCATTTATTCCTTTGGGGCTGACCTAGGACTTTGAGGATTTTGCGTATGGTTTGAGCCATGCGCGGAGGGTTATCAAGAGCTGGTCTGGCGGTCCGTAGTTGAAGCGCCATTCGCACTCCTTGATGAAGAAATGGAAGTTCTGCCGGGGGATGCCGTTGTATCGGCGCAGGTAGCGTTTCGCCTGGTTCCAGAAGTTCTCGATGCCGTTGATGTGGTTCTCCCGGTCGGCGAAGAGCTTC
>JBCBJX010000073.1:0-16365 GCA_038522735.1 Pseudomonadota bacterium | reverse complement strand
TAATGCCTTGGTTAACGACGACGGGTGATAAGGGTTCCAAGCGCCTTGGTCCGGCAGGAGGCTCTCCATGAGCGAACGACCCGCAGGCGGATCGCCTGACACTCACCTTCCGCCCGCCGCGCGGCCGCGGATCGGGCTCGCACTCGGCGGCGGCGTCGCTCGCGGATGGGCCCATATTGGCGCCCTGCGCGCGCTCCTGCGCCATGGCTACGAGCCGGACGTCATCGCGGGCACGTCTATCGGCGCCCTCGTCGGCGGCTGTTATCTCGCCGGCGCGCTGGATCCTTTGGAGGCCTGGGCCCGCTCCCTCAACCGGCGCCGGATGCTCGGCTATTTCGACGTGGTCCTGAACGGCTCCGGCCTCATCGGCGGCCGGCGGCTTGAGAAGGTGATGCGCAAGTACCTCGACGGCCGGCGGATCGAGACGCTGCCGAAGCCGTTCATCGCCGTCGCCGCGGAGCTCGCCACGGGCCACGAGACCTGGATGCGCGACGGCGACCTCATCGAGTCGCTGCAGGCCTCCTTCGCCCTGCCCGGCGTCTTCGCCCCGAAATTCAGAAACGGCCGTTGGCTAATTGACGGCGCCCTCGTCAATCCGCTGCCGGTATCGGTCTGCCGCGCCCTCGGCGCGCGGCTCGTCATCGCCGTCGGCTGCCACGCGAACGCCTTCGGCAACGCGGCCGCCCGCCGCAGGGAGAAGTTCGGGGAGATCGAGTTCACCGAGGGCGAGGCCCTGCGCGAGGCGTCGCTCTCTCCGCCCAACCGGCTCATCATGCGCCAGCTCTTCGGCGTCTCTTCGAACACGCCGGGCATAGGGGCGGTGATGCTCGCCTCGCTCAACATCGTCATGGATCGGCTGACGCGCTCGAGGCTTGCGGGCGACCCGGCCGACGTGACGATCCTGCCGGAGATCAGCCATTTCGGCCTTCTCGATTTCGACAAAGCGGACGAGCTGATCCGCCTCGGCGAAGAGGCCGTCGAGGCGGAGCTCGGACAGATTGAAGAAGCAATGACGCTGCTCGCCTGACGGACGATCAGGTGATCGAGAACACCGCGTCCATTCCGAACGGCTCAAGGTTGTAAGCCCTCAGGATTTCGTTCGTCTCAAGATCGACCATCAGGAACTTGGTGCCGAGCGGAACGCGCCGGTTACGGAGCGACCGCAGGCTGAAGCCCTGTTTGATCTGCTCGCGCACCCAGCCGACATTGCGTTTGATCTTTGTCGATCTGAGGGCGGAAAATCCGACGAGGGCGCGTTTGCCGCCGTCCAGAACTTTCAGCCCCCGGCACCAGCCGAAGGGCGACCGCTGGGCGCCGATACCAAAAATGTTCCAGATTCTGGCCGTCTCGTCGAAGCCCTTTGCGGCGTCGAACGCCGCGATCCGGCCATCGACGAGAGTGAAATAGACCTTGTCGCCGACGACAACGCCGTCATGGGGCAGCTGCACGCCGATATTCATCCGCTCATCAAGATTATCGAGGCGAACGGCGTCACGCTGCTCCAGACGCGTCGCCCAGGGCGAACCCTGATACCAGAACCCGTAATTCGGGTGCGTCCTGTGCGGTTTCGTCGTCGGCACTTTCCGGTAGTCGACCTCGCGGTCGAACTTGGTGAAGGGTTCCTCCGGAAGCGTCGGATACTCCGCGATAAGCTCGCCTGTCCGCGTCAGCTCCAGCACGAGATCGAGCCCGGTGGAGACGACGAAGAGCGTGTCCTTCGGCGATAAGAACACGTGATGGACGTCGTTGAAGGACGGGAGGCTGATATGCCGGACGAGTTCGCAGGTCGGCAGTTTCAGCTCCAGGACTTCGGTCTGGGTGCACATGAACAGCGTGTCGCCGCTGCGGCTTCCGGCCTTGAACACAATCGACGGTTCGTCGTTCGGGCAGCACTCGGGCGGCGATTCATGTTCGAACGCGACGTCGCCTTCGCCCGTGTCGAGGTCGAGACGGACGATCACGCCCTTCTCATAATATCGCCATTCGTCGTTCGAGCTCGGACGGGTGCGTGCGCGCCCGCCGGAAAGATAGACCGTCGACGTCACAGCCTCGCTCCTCCCGCCGTCGCGTTCATCCCGTGCTCGCACGTCCGCGTTGCAGCTGCGCGACGGGTCCGCGGCGGAAATGGGACGAAACCGGGGCGCCGATCACAGACGCGGCGCCGGCGACATCCGGCGACCGCCTCGCGCCGTATCGCAATCGCGTGACGGCGGGAAGACCGCCGTCGAACGCTGACATGACGACAGAAACCAAGAGGAGAACCCATGTCGCTCAAAACCGTCGCCGCCGCCGCGCTCGCCCTCGTGATCGCAGCCCCGGCCTACGCCGATCACCACAAGTCCTATGAAAAGAAGGCCGATATCGTCGACACGGCCGTCGCTGCGGGCTCTTTCAACACGCTCGTGGCGGCCGTCAAGGCCGCCGACCTGGTCGAAACCCTGAAGGGAGACGGTCCGTTTACGGTCTTCGCTCCCACGGACGCCGCCTTCGACGCCCTGCCCGACGGTACGGTCGAAACGCTGCTGAAACCTGAAAACAAAAGCCAGCTTCAGGGCGTCCTCACCTATCACGTGGTCGCTGGCAAAGTGATGGCCGCCGACCTCGCCGGCAAAACCCTGACGGTCGAAACGGTGAACGGCCAGACAATCGCCGTCGATGGCACGAACGGCGTCACGGTCAACGGCGCAAAAGTGGTGAAGGCCGATATCAAGACGTCGAACGGCGTCATCCACGTCGTCGATGCGGTTCTGATCCCGAACGGCGAATAATCTCTAGTCAAATCGATTGATGAACGGCGCCTGCGGGCGCCGTTCATTTATCCGGCCGCGATATAGGCCTTCAGATCCTCGGCCTCGCGGGCCGCGAGATCGATTTTCCTCTTCACCACGTCGCCGATCGAAATCATGCCGACGAGCGCGCCGTTTTCGCCGACGGCCGGCAGATGCCGGATCCGCCGCTCGGTCATGCGACCAAGAAGATCGTCCAACGTGTCGTCGAGGCCGCAGGTATGGATGTTTGCTGTCATGATATCGGCGACCGCACGTCCGAGCACGTCGGCTCCGTCGTTCGCTAGCCGCCGGACAATGTCGCGCTCGGAGACGATGCCTGCGAGACCGCCGGCCGCATCCGCCACCACGACAGCACCGAAGTTTCGTTCAGCCAGCACGTTCGCGGCTTCTGCGACTGTGGCCGCAGGTTCCACCGTCGTCACACCCGCGCCCTTGGCCCCGAGGATATCCCGCACTCTCATTTCAGACCTCCTTTGCGTCGATCCGCGAGACGCTATTGGAGACACACGCGGCATTCCGCCGCAAGGCGTCAGCGCTCTGCGCGTCCGCTGCTCGCGATCTGAAAGATCGGAAAAGCCAGCAACCCGAAGAGATAGCCGCCGACATGCGCCTCCCAGGCGACCGCCCGTCCGCCGGCGAACATCGCCGGCGCGAAGCCGACGGCGAGGTTGGTGAGAAAAAAGACCGCTGTCAGCGCGATCACCGTTCGGTCGTTCAGCCCGGTGAGGCGGCGCGGATCGTCGAAAGGCGACGGCCGGCGGAACCCGAAACGCGTGAGGGCGCCGAGAAGTCCCGAAACCCCGCCGCTCGCCCCGACCAGGACCGACGCCTCGCCCCAATGGAACAGAAGAAACGTCGCGCCCCCGGCGGCGGCCGCAGTCATGAAGAGCGAGAAGAAGACAAGCGCTCCGTAAAACCCGGCCGCGCCGCGCTGATCGGCGCCCAGCCGCCGTGCGACGGGCGCGCCGAACGCAACAAGCCACAGCGCGTTGAAGAGCAAATGCAGCCAGTCCCCGTGAAGGAACGCATGGGAGAACAGAGCGCCGACCAGCTCCGCCGCAGTCCCGCCGCCCTCGGTAAACCGGATGGGCGCAAGGCCGATCAACAAGTCCACCCACTGGCGCGCCGACGCGCTGAGAAATGTGGTGAACAGGTGCGCTCCGCCGAGCGCGGCCGTAAGCCAGACGACGACAGACGGCGCGTTGAAAAACCTCTGCGGTCCGTCGAACTGCGGGTCGTAGCGACCGGGACCCAGGATTTGAGATGGACGCCGCACCATTTCCTGCCTTTTCAGCCGGGCGGCGAATTGCCGAACCCGTCAACTAGTCATTGACCCTGTACGATTAAGGTCCGGTTCGGATCGATCAAACTGGTGATGGCACTATGACTGCGGCGCGCACAGAGCAGCAATACGACTTCGAGGATGAAGACGGCGCAGAACGCCGCAAGCATCGGCGCATCCCCGTTTCTCTCGAGGCGCGGTTCCTCGCGCCGGACGGCAAGGAGCGCGATTGCACCGTCGTCAATATCTCCGCCGGCGGCTTGCGTCTCGTTTCAGAACATGAAGTCGCGAAGGACGATAAGGTCGTCCTTTATGTCGAGCACGTCGGCCGCTTCGACTGCACCGTTGTGAGGCCGACCTCCAACGGGTTCGCCGTGCGCTTCGAGATCCAGGCGAAGAAACGCGAACGCACCGTCGAAGCGCTATCGCGGTTCCTCCTGCAGGGCGCCGCGAGCGGCGCGCCGGACGGCGACAGCAAGCGCCAGCAGCCGCGCGTCGCGTCGGAGGCGAACACCGAACTGACCCTCAGCGACGGAACGACGGCCGCCTGCAAAGTTCTCGACATTTCCCTCACCGGCGCCTCCATCGAAATCGAAAACCCGCCGCCGGTTGGCGCGATGGTTCAGCTCGGCCGCATGAAAGCGAAGGTCGCCCGCCATCACGACGACGGCGCGGGCCTTATGTTCCTGCGCGACGACGTCGCCGAGCCGCGGATCACCGACATCGTCGAATCCGTCGGCGGCGAGGACGCCTCCTGAACCGCGTTAATACTTTGTTTGGCATCAAGATTGCTCCGAACTCCGCGAAAGCCGGCGAGACCGGCGTCGACTTGGAACGGAGCGGGCGATGTCCCAGACATGGCGTCTTCGCGTAGCGGACCGGATTTACGGCCCCTACAGCTATCAGGAACTTGAAGCCTTCGCGCAGGAAGGTCGTTTTGCGCCGAACTCGATGGTGGCGGCGCCGTTCGAACAGCGCTGGCGAACCGCTGGTTCGGAGCCGGTGTTCCGCGAACTCTTCGCGCGACGCACCCCCGCCGCCCGGCGGAAGCCGTCTTTCGGCCGGCGCGACGCAGCGCAAGCCGTGCGGGCCGATCCGGACACGGCGACATTCCTCATCGTTTTCGACGTCATCTCCGGCGCGGCCGGACGGATCGAAACTGCGATCCGCAGCCTTGGAAAAGCGATGCGAGTCGCCGATAATGTCTGGGCTGTCACCTGCGCCAACACTGCGCCCGGCGTACGCAACACGCTCGCCCAGCACCTGAGCGAGCGCGAACCCGTTTTGGTCGTCGATGCGACCCGCGGCCGCTCGGCGTGGCTGAATTTCTGCCCGGAAACGGATGCGAAACTGAAACAGCTCTGGCGCACGCCCGTGTAAATAAAACAGTAAACGGACCATATTGACGCCCGCCCGCAAAAATCGCGCGCGGGGCGTTAACGTCTGCGCGAAGAATTTTTCTTCCCGATCCAAGCGACTTTCATCGCCGCGTAACATGTTTCGCGGTACTATCGCGATGGTGATTGATTCGCGGCCAATAACGGGGATCGAAAGCGCGCTTTGCGCCGATGACGCCCCACCCGCAGTCCGGCGCTTTCCGCCGAGACGAGCATTCGTCTCCGCTCCTTCCTCAGACAGCCGGATCGCCTCCGCCGTCATCGCCTCTCGCAACCGTTTATTCAGCACGGGGAGCACGCCAAATGGCGAAACGCGCGTCGCGTCGGTACAAGGACTATAACGACAGCCAGTATGAAGAACGCCGGGACAATGTCCGTCCGCTGTTCGACGAAGTCGGCTGGTCGCCGATCGAAAACACCGGAACGGACCAGAAGTACCGAAAAAACATCCGCCCACAGAACGCGACGCAGAAAAAGCTGATCGAGGCGCTGGAGCGCGACAATCTCGTCTTCGCCGTCGGCCCTGCCGGCACCGGCAAGACCTATCTCGCCGTCGCCAAAGCCGTGGAGGCGCTGGAACGCGGAAAAGTCTCCCGCATCATCCTCTCCCGCCCCGCTGTCGAGGCGGGCGAGAACCTCGGCTACCTGCCGGGCGCCTTGGAAGAAAAGCTCTCCCCCTATCTTCGTCCCCTCTACGACGCGCTTTCAGACCGGCTCTCCGGCAAGAAAGTGAAGGCGCTCCTCGCCGAGGGCGTCATTGAGATCGCGCCGATTGCTTTCATGCGCGGCCGTACACTGAACAACGCGTTCATCGTCGTCGACGAAGCGCAGAACTGCACCTACGGCCAACTGAAAATGCTGCTCACCCGCCTCGGCTGGGGATCGACCATGGCGGTCACCGGCGACCCGCAGCAGACCGACCTCCTCGCCGAGATGTCGGGCCTCGCCTCGGTCGCGTCGCGGCTTGAGGACCGCACCAACATCACCGTCGTGCGCTTCGATGAAAGCGAAGTCGTGCGCCACCCCCTTGTCGCGGACGTCATCGCCGCGCTTTAACCGCAGCGCCGCGGCCGGACGCATCGCGTCGTCCGGCCGCGCGTGTTAGGGCTCGGGGCTCAGCGGGACGCGCCTCTTCGGCGCGGCGGAAAGAGCGTTCGACATGGCGGAAGTCTACGGGTTCGGCGGCGAGGAAGTTCGCAAGGAATCAAGCTGGCGCTATGCGCTTGGCGTGTTCTTCGCGACGCTCGTCCTCAGCGCCTTCTTCCTCTACCACTATGTCGGCCCGAGCGTGGATGATCTTTCCGGAGCCGCGCCGAAGCCCACGATCAGCGATGATCGCGCGGCGATCGCCGTCGGCGACGCCGTCTTTTCCGTCCCAGCCAATCACACGGTTTTCCCGAGAGCGCGGCGTTCCGGCCGCCGGCCGTCCGTCGCGCTCTACGCGCTCTGGCCGACGATGAGCCCCTATTCGCCGGCGCGGCGCTCCGAGTTCGTCGAGAACGATTCGCGCAGCCGGCGGATCGACATCCAGATCGACGGGAGCCAGCAGACCTTCGACGAGCGGGCGCGTCTCGACCGGCTCTACATGCCTCTCACGCTGCCAAACTCTGCGACCCGCACGCCCTCCGGCCTCATCCGTTACGGGTTTGTCGAGCGCCGGCCGGACACGCCGACCAACGGCTACCGCGACAGCGAGCTTTTCATCGGCGATCTCGACGACGGCCAGCGCGTCGTCCTCCTTTGCGGGATCGAGATGGAAATCAACCGCTCGCCGGACTGCCGGCGGGAGTACGAGTTCGCGGGCGTCAGCGTCGTTTACCGCTTCAAGCGTCCCTACCTCCCGGAGTGGCGCGCCATAGACGCCCGGGTGCGCGCGTTCGTCAGCGAGCTTTATCTTCAGCAGGCGGAACCGGCGACACAGCCGGCGCAGGCCGTTGCGGCTGAGCCGACGGACGCGGTCGTCGAAACACTCTCAGATGACGAACCAGGCCCGTCGGGCGAGTAATCGGATCAGCGTGCGTCTCCGGCGCGGGCGGCCAGCAAAATCCCGCAAAACGGACCGAGCGCCAGCCCCGCCCCGGTTAAAATGACGTAGGCGGCGAGAGTGTCCGCCGCCGACGCGCCCCAACGCGGGTCCGCAAGCGCAGCCACGAGCGGCGTCGCGGTCCACAAGGCGATCCAAAGCGCGCGGCCGAACCCGGAGACGAGCGCGTGCTCGGCGATGTCGCGCGCGCTTCGCCGGCTCGTCACTTCGCCGCGCCAGGCCTGCGCGAAGGCGATCACGGGAGCGGCGGCGAAGGCGACCGCAAGCCCGGCGTCCGCCTCCTCCAGCCGCGGCGCGAACCGCAGCACGAAGGCCGATCCCGCGAGCGCCAGCGCGACGACGATCGCGATCATCGCCGCCGTTCGGAGCGATGCGAGGATGATGATCCCTGCGAGGATTGCGGCGATGTAGGGCGACAAGGCGATCGCGACCCCCTCCCCGGGCGCATCGACGAGACCGACCACCGCGACGACGCCGGCGACGCCGAGGACCGCCGAAGCGATCCTGATCGAAAGCGCCGAGCGCGCCGCGGCGACCAGCGACCGTAAGGTCCGCACCCGTCGGTTCTCAGCTTCGGCGAAGGCTTCTCCTGGCCGGATGAGCGCGACGACGGATGCGGTCGCAAAGACGCCCACCACCGGCCCGAGGGCGAGACCGCCGAGAGCATAGCGCACGGTCGGCGACCCGACGCCGCCTTCGATCCGGATGACGTCGGGCAGCACGCCGGCGGCGAAGACGATGAAGAGCGCCGCCGCGACCGGCAGGCTCGCCTGCGCCGCCTGCCCCGCCGCGATCTCGGCGCGCGCGCCGCGGGCGAAGCGGTCGGCGAATTCGGAACTGGTGAAGGCGCCCGCGGCGAGCGCGAGCGCGAGGGCCGCGGCGAGGGTCTCCGCGCGCACCGCGTCGCCGACGCCGCTCGCTGCGAGAAATGCGACGAGCGCGCCGGCGAACAGGGTCGCCGAAAGAACGGCCGCGGCGGCGAGGAAAAGCGCTCGGCCCACTCCGATCATCGGCCCCGCAATCACTTGCAGCGCCGCGAAGCCGACGGCGGCGAGCCAGACGGCGCCGCCGCCGAACCCCGGCCCGATTGGCGAGACGGCGTAGAGCGGCCAGGCGAGCGCGATGACGGCGAAGGCCGCCGCCTGCACGCGCGGATCGCGGTCGTGGAGCGCGAACAGAAGCGCCGACGCCGCCGAGAGAGACATCGCCCCGATCGCCCATCGCCCGTCGGAGACCGCAGCGACAAGCGCGTCGCCGCCCGAACGCGAGAGAAGCGCCGCCATGGTGGCGAGCGCGAGCCCGATGAGGGAGAGCGTCAGCAGCGGGCGGTCGGCGGGCGCCCGGGCGAGACCGGCGGCGCCGGCGAACGGGCTCACCGCGAAATCACCCGGCGCGCGCTTCGTCCGGCGAGGGAAGATCTTCCTCGAGGATCGCCATGTTGAAATCGTAGGAGACCTCGCCGTCTTCATCGTCGCGGAAGAGAACGCCGATGAATTCGTCGTGGAGATAAACCTCCGCGGAGTCGTCTTTATTTGGCCGGCGTCGCACCTCGAATTCGGCCCCGCCGAACTTGTCGCGCAGGTACTTTTGCAGGCGTGCGGCTTCGGATGCGTTCATCAAGGGGCCTCCTTAAAGCGTGAGGCCTAGACCGATGCGAGCGCCGGGACAACGGGCCCGCGCGGATTGGCGTCTTGCATGGACGCTGAAGTTGCGTCATCGCGTCGGCGAACATTGGAGGACCAAAGGTCATGTCTCGCAGCGCCTTTACCGCTCTCGCTCTGCTGGCTCTTTCCGCCTGCGGGTCTTCCGAGCCCCACGGTCACGACCACCCGCCGATGGCTGAAGCCGACGGCGTTCGGATCGACCATGGATGGGTCCGAGCAGCGCCCTCCGGCCGCACGATGACTGCGGCCTATTTCGACCTCGCCTCAACCGACGGCTCGGACGACGTTTTGATCGCGGTCTCGGGCGTCGTCGCCAGGACCTACGAACTGCACGAAACGACGTCGGAGAACGACGTTATGACGATGCGGCAGGTCAGCGAAATCCCGGTGACGGCCGAGGGTGTTTCTCTGGAGCCCGGCGGCCTGCACGTCATGCTCATCGATCTGAACGGCTCGCTGTTGGACGGCGACGACGTCGCGCTCAACCTAACCTTCCGTGACGCGGGGACGATCGAGATCATCGCCCCGGTGAAGGGCGAAGGCGACGATCACGAGCACGATCACGATCACGACCACTAGCGAAGGATCCGTCGAGGCGTGCTTCAGGCGAACCGGATCACGAACTTCGATCGTGTCCTTCGACGATCGCTGACGTTTCTTGTCGCTCTGGCGCTGCTCGTTTCCGGGTACGCCCACGCCTCGCTTTCGCTCTCCGCACCCGCCGGTCTGAATTCAACGGACGGTCCGCAGCGAACGGCGGCGCTGCTTCACGCGGCGATCTGCGGAATTCCGGACGACGGCGGCGACGAGGACGCGCCCGCTGCACCCTGTCCGGGTTGCCTCGCATGCGCGCCGGCGGTCGTCGCTGCGCCGACATATGCACACGCGGCGGCGGCTTACCGTGACGCCCTACCCCCTCCGCCGGCGTTTCGCGTCCCGCCGCCCAAGCGGCCGAAGGCGGAGCCTTGCGCGCCCCGCGGTCCGCCGACGGTTTGAGCCGCAGCGGCTGTCGCCGCTCTTCGTTTCAACTCGGCTCAGTTTTCCCTTCAGTCGCGCGACCGGCGAGGACCGGCGCGCGCGGAGTTTCATCATGACACGTACGCTTTTCACCGCCGCCGCGCTCGCGGCGCTCTTCGCAACCGCTCCGGCCCGCGCCGATCACGAGGATCGCGCCGAGGCGAAAGACCATGCGCCGATCGGCGTGATGGGAGACCACCGCCACAAGAAAGGGGAGTTCATGCTCTCCTACCGCTTCATGCGCATGCGGATGGGCGAAAGCCTGATCGGGACCGACGCCGTCCCCGCAGCGACGATCGCGACGACGGTTCCGAACCGCTTCGCCAACCCGCCCATGTCGCCGCCGACGCTGCGCGTCGTTCCGACCGACATGGCGATGGACATGCACATGGTCGGCGCCATGTGGGCCCCGACCGACCGTGTGACCCTGATGGCGATGGGGACGGTCCTTGCGAACACCATGGACCATGTGACGTTCCAGGGGCCCGCCGGCGCGACGCCGCTCGGCCAGTTCACAACCGAGACCTCAGGCTTCGGCGACACGAAAATCGCGGCCCTTATCGGGCTCTTCGACGGGCGGGTGCATTCCGCGCACCTCAACGCGGGCTTCTCGGTTCCGACCGGGTCGATCACGGAGGAAGACGACGTCCTGACGCCGATGGGGACCCGCCCGACCATCCGCACGCCCTATCCGATGCAGCTCGGCTCCGGAACGTGGGACCTTGAGCCGGGGATCACCTATCTCGGCGAACAGGGCCCCGTCGCGTGGGGCGCGCAATACCGCGCGACGCTCCGCACCGGCGAGAACGACGAAGGCTATGCCCTCGGCGACATTCACCAAACGACGGCGTGGGCGAGCTACGGGCTTTCCCCGTCGTCCAGCGTCTCCGCCCGGGTTGCCGCGCGCACGCAAGGGCGGATCGACGGTATCGACCCGCAGATCACGGCGCCGGTGCAGACGGCGAACCCGGACTTTCAGGGTGGGGAGCGCATTGAGCTGGGCGCCGGTCTCAACCTGATGGCGCAGTCCGGACCCCTTTCAGGTCACCGCGTCTCCGTCGAGGCGCTCCTGCCCGTCTACCAGGACCTCAACGGCCCGCAGATGCGGACCGACTGGACGCTCACCGTCGGCTGGCAGAAGGCGTTTTAACGTCCCACGCCCCTCTCCCGTTGGGAGAGGGGCTTTTCTATTGTGCGCTAATGATCTCAGTCCTCCGCCCGCTCGATCCTGACCGCGACGCGCCTTCGCTTCACGCGATCTTCGGCGACGAGGCGAGCTGCCGGTTTCTGCCGCGGCCGGAGACGACATCGGTCGAGGAAACGGCCGCGCTTTTGCGCGGCTGGACGGACGGGCTCGAAGAGACGAGTTGGGCGATCGCGGAACGGCAGGACGGCGCGGCGCTCGGCCGCGTCGCGCTCATCCCGCAATCGGACCCGCAGGTCTGGGAGGCGGCCGTCATGGTGCGCCCGGACGCGTCCGGCCGGGGCCTTGCGACCCGCGCTATGGCCGAGGCGCTCGACTTCATCTTTACCGAGAAGAACGCGCGCCGGATTTTCGCAGATATCGACCCGGACAACATCGCGTCGCTGAAAGTCTTCGAACGCCTCGGCTTCCAGCGCGAAGGCTATCTCCGCGCCGCCTGGCGCACGCATATCGGCGTGCGGGATTCGGTGTTGGTGGCGCGCGTCCGCGGCTAAAACGCCTGATCCATTTCTTCCGCAGGCAGATCAGGGCACTCACCCACAACCCGGGCTGGGACGCCGGCCACGGTGCAGTGGGGGCGCACCGGCTTCAGCACCACGGAGCCGGAGGCGATCTTGGCGCCCTCTCCCACCTCGATATTACCGAGGATCTTGGCGCCGGCGCCGATCAGAACGCCGTCGCGCACTTTCGGGTGGCGATCGCCGCCGTCCTTGCCCGTGCCGCCGAGGGTGACGCCGTGGAGGATCGAGACGTGGTTTCCGACGCTCGCGGTCTCGCCGATAACGACGCCGGTCGCGTGGTCGATGAAGATCCCCTCGCCGATCACGGCCGCCGGGTGGATGTCGACCGCGAAGAGCTCCGACATGCGGCTCTGCAGATAAAGCGCGAGGTGCGTGCGCTCATGGCGCCAGAGCCAGTTCGCGACGCGCTGGGCCTGCAGCGCCTGGTAGCCCTTGAAATAGAGGAAAGGCTGGACGTGTTCGCGGGTGGCCGGGTCGCGGCTGAAATAGGCGCGGATATCGGCGAGCGCGGCGTCGACGATCCGCGGCTCGTCTGCGAACGCCTCCTCGCAGACCTGCCGCCAGAGCATCGGGTTCATCTCCCCGTCGGAGAGCTTCTGGGCGAGGCGGAAGGAGAGCGCGCTTTTGAAGGTTCGGTGATTGAGGACCGTCGCGTTGAGGAAGCTCGCGAGGATCGGCTCTTCCGCGGCGGCCGTCGCCGCATCGAGGCGGATCTGCGCCCAGGTCTGGTCGCCCTTGGTGGCGAGCCGGGGCTGCTGTTGCGAGGTGTTCGACATCGGGCTCCGCCTCCTTACGACCCTTTCAGCACGGCCGAAATGGCGTCCGGGGCGCGACCTTGCAAGGCGCGCGCCCGGGCTTTCAGCACCATGGCGATCGTAAACCCGTCCTCGATGCGCCCCGCCATCACGTCTTCGTAAACGCTCTCAAAGGGAACGCGGCGCACCTGCAGGTCTTCCGTCTCGTCCGGCCACGCCTCGCCAGCGGTCAAATCCCAGGCGAGAAAGGCGACGGCCCGCTCGTCGGCGACGCAGTTCGACGTGTCGAATTCCAGAAACTTCTCCCAGCCGGCGGCTGCGAGCCCGGTCTCCTCTTTCAACTCGCGTTTCGCGCCGTCGAGCGGGTCCTCCGTCAGCGGAGCGCCGCCTTCCGGCAGCTCCCAGGAGTAACGCCCGAGGGGATACCGCCACTGGCCGACCAGCCAGGTGCAGCCCTTCGCATCGATCGGCAGGACGCCGATCGCCCGGTTCGCGAACCTCACCACCCCATACCTCCCCTCTCCGCCCGAGGGCGTCACGACGTCGTGGTCCTCGATCGAGATCCAGGGATTGCGGAACGCTTCGCGCCGCGCCCGCAGACGCCAGGGATTGCGCCGCTCGTCGGTCATCTCAGCGATCCCAGAACGCCTCGCCGCCGTCGATCCGCACGGGCGCCTTCACGCCGCAGATATCGACGACGCCCGGCTGGTAGGAGAAGAAATCGGGCGACGGGCGGCGGCGGCTTTCCAGCACCTCCTGAAACGCGTCGCCGTCGGTGCGCATGACCTCGATGCTCAGCCGCTCCGCCTCCGGAACATCGGCGGCCACCTGAAAATTGAGGATCGCATGATGCCGGGCCGGGTGTTCGATGACGCCGCTCGTCTCCCTCGGGCCGGGCGCAAGGATGCGCACATGAGGCATGCCCGTCAGCACCCGGCCGATGACGGTGAGATTGCGGTCTAGATAGCGCGGCGGCTTGCCGGTCACGATGTAGAACTCCGAGCCCCCCGTATCCGGGTCGGCGTCGCGGGCGATGGCGACGGTTCCGGTGCAGTGAACGATCCAAGCCTCTCCCGTCGCATCGTCGATCCCGACGGGGAAGCCTTTCCAGAAGCCCGTCCGATCGGCGAAGGGGTCGGGCGCTGCGAGCTCAGTGAGGTCGATCCCTTCCGAGCTGCGCGTGAACTCCGCCGCGAGCTGGCGCACGCCCTCCTCCGGAACCCGCTCCTCGCTCACATCCCCGCCCTGGGCGACGAACCCGTCGACGACCCGATAAATCGCGAGGTCGTCGTAAAACCCGGAGCGAACGAGCGCCTGCATGTTCGCGGCGTGGTTCGGCGCGAAGTCCGGCGCGAGTTCGATCACGACGCGACCGCTCTCCAGATCGAGATAGAGAAGGTGCTCCGGCGCCGGCGCGCGCCAGTCGGCCGGTTGGGCGAAAGCCATGCCGAGAGCAGCGAGCAGGTAGGACATGCGTCGATTTCCCTGAAGACCCGGCCTGACCCTGCGGCTCGCGCGGGATCTGTTCAAGGCGAAACGCCTGCATCACGCGCCCGTCGGGCGTGTGGCGTGATCGCGTGACACAGAGGCCCGGGACATGAAATCGCATCCACATGCAGCTATGTGCTTCGTTCGCGCAGCTTTCCACTATGCGTCTCGGGCCGCGCGAACCATTAAAAAGGGAAACCGCCGATGCTCGACGAGCCGATGTCGCCGTTCACGTTGTCCGTCGACGGGTCTCTTGCGACGATCACCTACGTCCGGGAGACGGAGGACTGCGCGGCGGACTTCATGACCGTTCTAAACCACGCGATCGACGAAGGCGCGGACAACATCCTCCTCGACAAGGGCGATCTGAAGCCCGCCGCGTACGAGGACGCCGCGGTCGTCGGGAAGACCGTCGCCGCCAAACTCCTTCGCCACGATGCGCGACTCGCCGTCGTTCTTCGCAATGACGATCACGAAACCAAGATCGCCCTCGCCATTGCGGCGCAGGACGGCGCGGCCGTTCTTGTGGGTGAGAGCACGAGCGAAGCCTACGGATGGCTGCGCGGCGACATCCGCTGACGACGTTTAGATGGCGCCGATCGCGAGCGCTCTGAGAGCCGCCGTCACCCGATCGACCACCTGCAGTTTCGAGTAGATACGGCGCATATAAGTATCGACCGTGTTCGCCGAGATCCCGATGATCTGGGCGATGACGGAATTGCTCTTGCCGCGGGCGACCCAGCCGAGAATCTCCTGTTCCCGCGGGGAAAGGGAAACCCCTTCGGGCGCCCGGGCGCTCAGGAGCTGGCAATAGCGCTCGTGGCCGATCTGGCAGGCCCACTGAATACGTCGGATCTCGACCGTCGACAGCTTCGGTCGCTGATCGCCGAAGCCGAGCGAAGCGTAGCCGTCCCGTCCGTGGGGCCCGTAAACCGGGATGGCGAGACCGTCGCCGAGTTCGGCGTCGGACAGCATGTCCAGATAGCGCCGCTCATCGTCGCTGAGATCGGGAAAGCTCGCCGCCTTCGACCACCAAAAAGGGCGCGTGCGCTGCAGAGCGTGGCGCGGGATGGGGTCGATCTCATAAAGCCGCTCGCTGAGATATCGCTCGACCCATCCGCTCGGAAATCCGTGCGCCGCGACGGTGAGCTCGGGCGTGTAGTCCGTCGCTCCAAAGGGCGGCATATGGTGATAGCTCACCATCTCGCCGCCGATCCCCATGAAATATTCGATACAGGCGGCCTTCAGAGCGCCGAAGGTTTCAGCCGCTTCCGCCGCTTCGATGTATCGGTTGAGGTGCTCGCCCATAGCCCGACCCGCAGAGACGATAGCCGAGCCCAAGCCGTACGCCCGGTCAAGTTAAGAAACGACGGGCCGCCGCCGTCATCCTCTTCCGCGATAAGGCGCAACGCCGGTCTCAGGAACCCAAAGCCCCGCCGGGGGATCGCCGGTCTGGTAGAAAACGTCGATCGGAATGCCGCCGCGCGGATACCAGTAGCCGGCGATCCGCAGCCAGCGCGGCGTCGCCGCCTCGGCGATCCGTTTGGCGATCGTCACGGTGCAGTCCTCATGGAAGGCCCCGTGATTGCGAAAGGAGCCAAGGAAGAGCTTCAGCGACTTGGACTCGATAAGCGCCGCGTCCGGCGCGTAGTCGATCACCAAGTGCGCGAAGTCCGGCTGGCCGGTGACGGGACAGAGCGAGGTGAACTCCGGCGCGACGAACCGGGCGCAGTAAAGAGCGTCCGGATGCGGGTTCGGCACGGCGTCGAGCGTCGCCTCGTCCGGCGAGGCCGGAAGCTCGGAACGGCGCCCGAGTTCGCGGGGCGCGGCGCTTTCGGAGGGATCGGTCATGGGTGGAGATTGCCTCGCGAGAGCCGGCCGAAACAAGCGCGATCAAGCCGCATAGACTGCGAACCGCAGCAACCCGAAGGACCCCTCCCGGCGCTGGACAGCCGCCCCGCCCCCGCCTATAGACGCGGGCTCTCGGCACGCCCGAGCGCCCAGGTAGCTCAGTTGGTAGAGCAGCGGATTGAAAATCCGCGTGTCGGTGGTTCGAATCCGCCCCTGGGCACCATCTCGAATTTTTCCTGAAAATCCCCGTAAGTACCGAAAGGTAAAGCGATTTTCCGGTTCAAGAGGTCTGTGAAGCCGTCGCCCCGCAGATAGGTCAGTTTATCCGTAAACGCCATTCTCAGGAGAAGGCG
>JBCBJX010000072.1:0-17187 GCA_038522735.1 Pseudomonadota bacterium | reverse complement strand
GCGGACCAGCCGACGAAAAAGACGATCGCTGCGCGCATGGCGGCGTCGGGGCCTTCCCGCAGGGCCGCGCCGGTAATGAACACCGCAGCGAGAATGAAGGCGAGCACGACGGTCGCGTTGGTCGTCGTAAACAGGCGTCGCCGGAAGAAGTCGATCGCGCTGTCGACGACGCCGACGGCGCCTTCGAGCTCCGAGCGGACGGACCGCGGAATTTCGACCCTGGCGATCGTGTGCATGGACGCGAACCTCGCTGCGGCGCCCCCGCGCGCCGCGCGCGTACTCTGGTGCGCCCGGTTCACCGTGCGGTTAAGGCTGTCCGTCGGTTTTGAACAAGAGTTTCCGCGCTCCTTCGCCTTTCGCGAAAGTCGCGCTTAAGGTTTCGCCGCGGCCCTCGATGTTGACGAGGTTGGTCTGGTCCTCCCAGACGTCGTGCAGGACGGCGTTGCGCACCCGTAGGCCTTCAATCCCATCCGGCAGCGGCGCGTCCTGATAGATCCACAGAAACGGGCCGTCGAACTCTTCGCCGAGATAGCGAAGCGATATCGGTCCCCCGCCCGCATCGGCGAGGCCGAAGCGTTCGACGACGTAGGCGGAAAACCTCTTGAGATCAGCCTCGACGGAGCGGATGTCCGCGCCCGGACCGAAGAGCCGCTCCACTGCATGCTCCGCATCATGGGCGTAATACCGGTGCATGACTTCGATGAGGCCCGTCCGGTCGTTGAAGAGGACCCTGACAAGGCCCGCTTTCAGCTGGTGCGCGTACGCTTCAGGAGCCGCACGTGCGCTGAGACCGCAAACCGCCGTTCCCAGAATAAAGGAACGGCGCACGAGCGCCGCTCCTCGGGATCGTTCAGTCATCAGCGGCCGCCGTCGTCGCCGGACGGCTCCTCCGTCATCTGCTCTTCGCCGTCGTCCGAACTGTGGTCGGCGGCCTCGTCCTCTTCTTCCGGCTCGTCGGTTTTGAGCTCGGTTTTCATGTCCTGCATCATGTCTTTGACATTGCGCTCGCGCTTATAGGCTTCGACGCGGGACGGGACGATGCGGCGGGGATAGTAGTTGTTCTCGATGTCGGAGTCGGCCGTCTCCCAGTTGGGGTCGACGACGATCTGCACGATCTCCTTGTCACTTTCGATCAGCTTGCGCACGGTTTTCGGGTTGCGCCGCCAGATCTCCGCGGGGATATACATTTTCTCCGTTTCGCCGTCGGCGTATTCGAGCCCGAGAATGATCGGCATGACGAGACCGCCGACATTCGAAAATTCAAGGACGTACCAGTTTCGGTCCTCCTCGACCGCGCGTTCGAAGACGGCGCGCTCCTCCGGCTCAAGACCGTCGATGAAGTCCTTGTATTTGTTGCGGTCCTTGTTGGTGACCGTGAAGCGGTCGTTCTCGTTGTAGAAGTCCTTCAGCCAGTCGAGGCGTTCGACGCGCGGCTCGATCCCGGCCTCTTCATTGTTCTTCGCCGTCATGTTCTCCGGCTTCGCGAGATGATCCTCGCGGTCGCGTGCGAAGTCGATGTCGGGGTCCTCCGTATCGAGACGCATCTGGTAGACGCGATCGAGGGAGATATCGACGTGGTCGGTCGTGTAGAACCAACCGCGCCAGAACCAGTCGAGATCGACGCCGGACGCCTCCTCCATGGTGCGGAAGAAATCCGACGGGGTCGGTCGCTTGAACGCCCAGCGGCGGGAGTACTCCCGGAACGCGAAGTCGAAAAGCTCCCGGCCGAGCACTGTCTCGCGGAGGATATGCAGGGCGACCGCCGGCTTGCCGTAGGCGTTGGGCCCGAGACGCAGCACCGAATCCGACTGGGTCATAATCGGGACCTGCACGGAGGACGTCATGTAGGGCACCATGTCCTCCGGGCGGATGCGGCCGAAGGAGATCTCGCCCTCATCCGGGTTCCAAGCCATCTCCGCGACGCCTTCAAGGAAGGTGTTGAGCCCCTCGTCCATCCACGTCCACTGGCGCTCGTCGGAGTTCACCGTCATCGGGAAATAGATGTGGCCGATCTCATGGATGACGACGCCGATGAGGAACGTCTTGGTTCCGAGGGAGTAAGTCCGCTCGCCGTCGTCCTGCAAGGTCGTGCGCGGACCGTTGAAGGTGATCATGGGGTATTCCATGCCGCCGACAGGGCCGTTCACCGACTGGGCCGTGGGGTACGGATAGTCGAAGGAGAGCTTGGAGTACTCCTCCATCGTGTGAATGACGGCCTGGGTCGAATACCGCGACCAGAGAGGATCGCCCTCCTTCGGGAAGAACGACATCGCCATGACGAAAGGCTGCACGTCCCCGCCCTGCTCGTAGCCTTGCGCGTCCCAGATGAATTTGCGCGAAGACGCCCAAGCGAAATCGCGGACGTTCTGGGCCCGGAAGCGCCAGGTTTTCGTGTCGTCCGTCCCCTCTTTTTCGTTCTCAAGCGCTTCTTCCGGCGTCACGACGTAGACGGGCTTTTCCGCATCCCGCGCGTCCTGAAGCCGCCGGCGCTGCTGGGTCGTCAGCACCTCGCCGGGGTTCTGCAACTCGCCCGTCGAGGCGACGATGTGATCCGCCGGCGCGGTGATCGCGACTTCATAGTCGCCGAACTCCAGCGTGAACTCGCCGCGGCCGAGAAACTCCTTATTGTGCCAGCCTTCATAGTCCGAATATGCGATCATGCGCGGGAACCACTGGGCGAGAAGAAAGATATCGTTGCCGCCTTCCCGCTCGTCGTCGGGGAAGTGCTCGTAGCCGTTGCGGGCCGAGACCGCGTTCTCCTCGACCATGTTGAAGGCCCAGTCGATCTCGAAGGTCGTCGACTGGTTCGGGCGGAGCGGGCGCGGCAGGTCGATGCGCATCAAAGTGCCGACGATCGTGTGCGGAAGATCGCGGCCGGCCGCGTCTTTCACGCCGTTAATCACGTGGCCGACTTCGACATCCTCGAGGAACTGACGGCGGCGAAGCTCGCCCATGGAGAGGCGCGCCTTTTCACCGTCGAAGCTGGTCGCCGGGCCGCGGCGGCCGATGCCGGCGAAGTCCGTCGCGGTGTTGGCGATGGAGTCGGGCCGGAAGATGTTCTGGTCGAGCTGCAGCCAGAGATAGCGCAGCTCGTCCGGCGAATTGTTCTTGTACGTGATGCGTTCGGAGCCGGTGATGCGGCGGGCGTCCTCGTCGAGGGCGACGTCGATCTTGTAGTCGGCTTCCTGCTGCCAATAGGCGTAGCCCGGCGCGCCGGCGGCGTTGCGGTAGACGTTGGGCGTCGGCAGCGCTTCGTCGAGCTGGCGGAACTTGTCGTCGAAATCGCCCTTCGTCTGGCGGATCGCCTGGGCGTGAACCTGAGAAACTCCGATCGCGACAACCGCCGCGGCGAGAACGCCGAACCGAACCATGAGTGCTCCTTTTGCGCTTCCTTGACGCACGAAAGCGCCGCCCGGCGGGGCGACGCGTCGGCGGCAACTTAACAGCCCGCGCCCGCGAGCCAAGCGCGGGCGGGTTTCAGTTGCGTAATGGACTGGGATTAATCCTCTGAGCGGTAGCCGCGCAGCGCGATCATCGCCCCGCGGGCCGTCACGCCCATGCCGAACACCCAGGCGAGCGCGCCGATGATCCCGCCGGCATAGGGCGCAAGGCTGAAGGCGCAGACGATGACGAAGCCGGCGAGGAACACCCACGGGCTCGCCTCGTTCTCGAAGAACCGCCCGACAAGCAGCGTCCCGACGCCATAGCCCGCGCCGATCCCCGCCGTCGCCAGCAGAACGAAATAGATGGCGAGAAGCGCGAGGCCGAAGGGCGCGCCGATCAGCGTAACGATGGAGACGACCACCGCGATCGGCGTGAAGATGGTGAAGAGGAGCCCGACCCCGAAGGTCATGAGCGGCTGGCTGCGCGCCGCGCCGGCGCCGCCGCCGAACCAGGCGGGGAAGAGAAGCCCGAGGACGACGCCGCCGAAGGCGGTGGCGGCCGCCATCAGCGCCCGGAACCAGGGCGACGCGCCCGGGAAGTCGAAATCCATATCCGCGTCGATGTCGCTGCGGATATTGCGAATACGCTCCTGAACCTCCGCCTCGGTCACCGTTTCATGCTCGATCTCGCCGGTGATGACGGCGGCGGGGTCGATCTGCGGCGGTTTCGGGCCGGAGGACTTGAACGCTCCGTTTATGCGGGCGAGCGGGCCGACCACGATCTCTTCGCCGCTCACGGTGACGTCGCCGTCGATTTCGCCGTCGACAACCACTCGCGCGCCGCCGGCGCTGACGTCGCCGTCGATAAATCCGAGGAGTTTCACCGTCGCGCCGCCGCCGGCGAAGTCGCCGTCGATTTCGGATCCCGGCTCGAGAACAAGGCTCGCGCCGCCGAAGGCCGCGTCGCCGTTGATGCGCGCCGAAGGCTCCAGAACGATGGAACTCGCGCCGCCCGCGGCATCGCCCTCGATTTGGGCGGAGATCACGACATCCGCCCCAAAGACCGCGGCGTCCCCATCGATAGACCCGCCGAGGAAGACGTCGGCGCCCGTGGCGACTGTGTCGCCGGCGATGTCCGCGTCGATCACGACGACAGCGCCCGCGGCGAAGAGCTCCCCGCCGATCGCGCCCGAAACGGTGACCTCCGCGCCCGCAGCGAAAACGTCGGAGGAGGACCCCTCCACCTTCACGATGGCGCCGACCTTCATGTCGCCGTCATCGGCCGCCGCTGCGCCGGCAAAAACCGCCGCCGCCGCCAGAACCGCCTGAACCCAGTTCGCCCCGATCGCCATCATCCGCTCCCCGTTGTCGTCCGCAGACCGGTCGGCGCGGACGAGATGGCGAAATTGTAATCAAAAAGGGGCGGGCGCGCCCAGTCGCTTCGTCGCGCGAGGAGCGCTTCTAACCGCGTTGTAAGATGATGTCCGGACCGATGCGGCGGATGATGATCGGGCATCAGGGGAGACGACCGATGTCCATCAGGTTCGCCGTCAGCACAGCCATCATCGCGTCCGCCGCATTTGCGAGCGGGTCCGCCATCGCCCATGGGACGCCGCCTGCCATGCCGCTGATCGCGGCGGCGGCGGGAACGGTCGTCGTTCAGATCGTGGAGACATGCCCGGCCGAGCCGCTCAGCCCCCAAGCCGCCGCCAATCTCCCAAAGGCCGTCGGCCTCGACTACCGGCCGATGATGCCGTTCATCGCATACTGACGGAGAGGGTCACTCGCGGCCGAGGGCCTCGTCGATATCGGAGGCGGTCATCGGCCGGGTCAGCATCTCTTTAAAGGCGGCCCAGCGCGCGTCCGGCTCCTCGCCTGCGGCTTCGACATAGTCGCGGGCGTAGTCCTTGCCGATATTGTAGTTGATCACATAAGCCCGGTAGGTGCGCACGAAGCGCAGGCGCTGGCGCGTCTTCTCCTCGCTTTCGAGATAGTACTTCTGCATTAGCGGAAGGGCGGCCTCGCCGGTGATCTCGCCGTTGAGCAGCCGCCGCGCGACTTCGTTGGTCGCGTGGGAGAGTTCGCCCTTCAACATCATCAGCGTCGCGAGCGTTTCCGCTTTCGCCGGGTCGAGGCCGGCCATGGGGAAGAGCACGTCCCGCTCGAATGCGATTTTCTCCTCGCCGGGGAAAGCGAGATCGATCCCGTAATTCGCCGAACCCTCCGCAATTGGACCGAAAGGCGAGAAGAGCGGGTTGACGGAGTATTCGAGCCAGCCGCGCTCCCTCACCAGCTCGCTCTCGATGAAGAGGTTCCAGACATGGTGGCCGGGATAACCTTCATGGCAGCCGAGATCGACGGCCCGGTCGATGACGATCGGGAAGTCCGTGTTGATCTGGATGAGGCTCTCATAGTCGCCCTGATAATAATTGTAGCCGGACCAGGACTTGTCGGTGACGAACTCCATGCGGAAGCGCTCGCCCTCCGGCAGGTCGTAATAGGCTTGCGTCCGCGTGCGGCATTCCTCGATCGCCCGGTCGAAGACCGCCTGCAGCCTGTCTTCCGGGACGGCGAGGGAATCGCGGAAGGCGACGACGCGCTCAGCCGTCGTCCCCTCCCCCGGCAAGAGCGCGTCGATTTCGGCGAGGACGGCGTCGTACTCGGAGAGATCATAGTCGGGCACGCGCACGTCGTAGACGGCGGCGGCTTCGACGCGGAAGGTCGGCGGATCATCGTTGACGATCCGCACCCGGCGCTGCATGGCGCGCACCAGCTTCTTCATCTGCTCGACGCGGATTTCGTCCGCTTCCGATTGCGGCGCGATCTGGTTCAGCTGATCCCGCAGCCTTTTGAAGTTATCGAGAAAGAACGCCGGATCAGGATCGACGTCCTTGATCCCGTCGTCCCAGAACTGCGGCCCGTGATAGGCGTCGACGAAGCCTTGATCGACGCGGCCGAGGGCGATGGCGAGCTTCACGTACTCCGCCGCCGCTGCATCGACCGGGTTGGCGAACCGCGGCTCCCGGCCCGCGGCGTACTCGGCGTCGATCCAGTCGACGACGTCGAGATCGGTCTCCGCAACGCCCCAGGGCTGCGGCTCCGGCTCCGACCCGCAGGCGGCGAGCCCGAGAGCGAGGGCGGCGGCGAGTGAATGGCGCAGATGGCTCATGCGTCCTGATCCTTTATTGAGCGGCGACGATCGCCGTAAGCCGCTTCGGCGTCCGCGATAAGGCTGCGGATCGCCGACGCCACCTCGTTCGAGCGGGTGATGGTCGGGACATGGCCGACGCCTTCAAGACCGAGCCACCGGGCGCCCGGAATCCCTTCCGCGAACATCCGTCCGCTCTCGGGCGGCTCCATGACGTCGTGCAGTCCGTGGACGACCAGCGTCGGGCATTGAACCTCGGCGAGGCGGTCCCGGATATCGACGTCCATCTGGCGCAGGAGCGCCGGGCCGTACTCGGGCTCCGCTTCTTTCAGGATCTGAAAAAGCCAGCGCCGCAAGTGCGGTTTGGCGTCCTCCTCGGGAATGCAGCCGCCGACGAAAGGACCGAGGGCGGCGTCGAGGTCTTTCTCAAGCGCGTCTGCGAAAGCGAGACGGCGCGAATCGTTCGGATCCCAATGGGGCGTTGAATCGATGATCACCAGCCCCCGGAACCGCGCGGGGTCGCGCAGATAGGCGCACGTTGCGATGAAGCCGCCCTGGCTTTCACCGCCGAGCCAGCAGTCTTCGATCCCGAGATGATCGAGAATGAGGAAGACGTCGTCGACGAGACCTTCCCGGTTGAGCGTCGAGACGTCGGCGAGGCTCTGGCCGGAGCCGCGGTGATCATAGGCGACGCAGCGGCGGTCTTCCGAAAGGATCTCCAGCGTCTGTCGCCAGACCTGCCACGTCCCGATCCATCCGCCGACGGCGAAAAAGGGCGGATCGCCGGCCCCGAACGAAACGACGTTGATGATCCGGTCGCCGATCTTCTCAAACATGAGCCCTCCGTGCGCCGCCTTCAGATGTGCACCACCCGTCCGTAAGCGTCCAACACGCTCTCGTGCATCATCTCCGAAAGCGTCGGGTGGGGGAAGATCGTGTGCATCAGGTCTTCTTCCACCGCCTCGAAGGTGCGCGCCAGCGTGTAGCCCTGGATGAGTTCAGTCACCTCCGCGCCGATCATATGGGCGCCGAGAAGTTCACCGGTCTTCTCGTCGAAGACGGTCTTCACCATGCCTTCCGGCTCGCCGAGAGCGATCGCCTTGCCGTTGCCCTGGAACGGGAATTTACCGACCTTCACCTTATAACCGGCGTCCTTCGCCTGCTGTTCGGTATAGCCGACCGAGGCGACCTGCGGCAGGCAGTAGGTGCAGCCCGGAATGTTCTTCACGTTCATCGGGTGGACGCCCTTCACCCCGGCGATCTTCTCCACGCAGACGACGCCTTCATGGGAGGCCTTATGGGCGAGCCAGGGGGCGCCGACCACGTCGCCGATGGCGTAGAGGCCTTTGACGCCCGTCTCCAGCCACTCGTCGACGACGACATGCCCGCGCTCGACCTTAGCGCCGAGTTTTTCGAGCCCCAGATTCTCCGTATTGCCCACGATACCGACGGCGAGAACGACGCGATCGAACTCCTGGGTCTCGACCTTGCCGTCCTTCATCCTGATCGAGGCTTTCGCGACGCCGCCCTTCACCTCGAGCTTCTCGACGCCCGCCTCGGTGTGGATTGTCATACCCTGCTTCTCGAAGGACTTGCGCGCGAAGGCGGAAATCTCCTTGTCCTCCGCCGGCAGAATGCGATCGACCATTTCAACGACCGTCACGTCCGCGCCCATGATCTTGTAGAAGCTCGCGAACTCGATGCCGATGGCGCCGGAACCGACGACCAGCAGGTTCTTCGGCATGGCGTTCGGGACCATCGCCTCTTTCGCCGTCCAGACGACCTCGCCGTCGGGCTCAAGGCCCGCCGCGGGGATCGTCCGCGCCCGGGCGCCGGTCGCGAGGATCACGTGCTTCGCCTGATAGGTGGCCTGCTTTTTGTCCTTATCCGTCACGACGACGGCGGGCGCGGCCGCCCCCTTTTCCAGATGCGCGGCGCCGTCGATGACGTCGATCTTGTTCTTCTTCATGAGGAAGCCGACGCCGCCCGAAAGCTGCTTGGCGACCTTCCGCGAGCGCTCGACCACCTTCTCAAGGTCGAAGGAGACCTTCTCAGCTTTCAGCCCGAACGCCTCGGCGTGCAGCATGTTCTGGTAGATCTCCGCGGTCCGGAGGAGCGCCTTGGTCGGGATGCAGCCCCAGTTGAGGCAGACGCCCCCGAGGTGCTCGCGCTCCACGATCGCGGTCTTCATTCCGAGCTGGGCGGCGCGGATGGCGGCCACATACCCCCCCGGCCCCGCCCCGATCACGATGACGTCGTAGCTGCTCGCCATGGTCGAACTCCTTCCGCGCGCATGTCAGTCTCGGCGACACTCATAACGCCCGCCGCCCGCAGGAGGAACCGCCATGGCGACCGCCCTCAGAACCCCCGACGACCGTTTCGACAACCTGCCGGGCTATGATTTCGCCCCCAATTATGTCGAGGACCTGCCGGGCTACGACGGCCTTCGCATGCATTACCTCGATGAAGGCCCGAAGGACGCGAAGGCGACCTTCCTCTGCCTCCATGGGGAGCCGAGCTGGTCGTATCTCTACCGCAAGATGATCCCGGTTTTCGCGGCGGCGGGCTGCCGGGTCGTCGCGCCCGACATGTTCGGCTTCGGGCGTTCGGACAAACCGGCGGACGACGAGACGTACACGTTCCACTTCCACCGCAACGCCCTTCTCGCCTTCCTCGACCATATGAAGCTGGAGAACGTCTGCCTCGTCTGTCAGGACTGGGGCGGCCTTCTCGGGCTCACGCTTCCAATGGACCGGGAGGAGACGTTCACCCGCCTCCTCATCATGAACACCGGCCTCGCCGTCGGGACAGGCATGACGGAGGGCTTCAAGGCCTGGCGGCAATACAATCGCGACAACCCGGACCTCGACGTCGCCGCTCTCATGCAGCGCGCGACGCCGGTTCTCTCCGACGCCGAAGCCGCCGCCTACGCCTCACCGTACCCGGACGTCTCCTACAAAGGCGGCGTGCGGCGCTTCCCGGAGCTCGTCATGGTGGAGCCGCACATGGAGGGCGTCGACGTCTCCAAAAAAGCGGTCGATTTCTGGGCGAACCGGTGGACGGGCGAGAGCTTCATGGCGATCGGCATGCAGGACCCGGTCCTCGGCCCGGAGGTCATGCACCGCATGAGGGAGCTCATCCGCGGCTGCCCGGAGCCGATGGAAGTCGCCGACGCCGGCCACTTCGTTCAGGAATGGGGCGGCCCCATCGCCGAAGAAGCGCTGAAGCGCTTCGGCCTCGTCTGAGGCCTGTGGCGGCCGCTTCGGTAAGAGGCGGCCAGTCTGTCCGGGTCGGCGCCGGCGAGAAACCGGGCGAGCAGCCAGGCGTTGCCGATCTGTCGCCTGAGCGGACCGTCGCTTAGGAACCGACGCGCCGAGGTCCGAACCGGATCGCGCGCCTTTTTCACCCGCCCCAGCGTCTTGAGGCGTCGCCTCAGCTCCACATCCTCGAACAAGGCCCAGTCCGGCGCGCCGCCGACCGCCTCATAGTCCGCATGCCGCATGAAGAACCCCTGATCGCCGAAGGTGAGGCCGACGCCGTCGAGCCGGCTGAGGCGCGCGGAGAGCCAAAGCACCGGGTGCGCCCTGTCGAAGCGCAGCGGAAAACAGCCGAGGGCGACAGCCGGGTCGCTCAGTATCCGTTGAATATCAGCAACCGCGCTTTCGGGCGGCCGGGTGTCCGCATGCAGGATCCAGAGAAGATCGCCGCTTGCCCGGCGCGCGCCCTCGGCGATCTGCCGTCCTCGCCCCGGCTGCGAGGCCCTGATCACGATCTCGCGGCCCCCGGGCCGCGGCGGCGGCGGACGCCTTGAGGCGTCGACGACAATAATTTCCAGAACGTCGAGGCGATCCACAGACGCGAGGAGCCCCTGTAATTCGGCGTCATCATTCAGTGTGGGGACGACGACGCTGATCGAGCGGGCCATGAGCGGCTCAGGCGTCCTGTTCCGCAGCGCCTTCCGCCGCGGTTTTCACGGCGTTCAGGATCCGCGGAACGTCGCCGCGGGCCGCACGGCGCACGAATATCTTGGGCAGCGGAACGCCAATTGCGAGCCGCGCGTCGTAGACGAGGCGCGTCCCTTCGCCGTCCGCGAGCGGCTGCAAGCGCCAGACGCCTTCGAGAATGCGGAGGTCGCCGCCGACCCGTTCGAAACGGATCTCCGCATTCAGATCGTATTCGGAGCGAAAAACGTTGACCGTCGGCTTCCACAGCCGCGAGTAACGCACGACGTGCTCGCGCACGTCCGACGAGCCGTCGGGCGCGACGCTGAGGATTTCGCAGGAGGTCAGGTTGGTGACGAACAGCTTCGCCTTCTCGCAATCGATCATCACGGACCAGACGTCCTCCGGTCGTGCGGCGATGTCGATCGCGGCGAAGATGTCCGCGGCCGCCGCACCCGGACCGTTCTCGGCTTTCACCTCGACGACGATGTCGCCTGCGGCAAGGTCAGCTCGCTCGGCCGCCGTCAGCGGTCGGGCTTTAGAGCCCGTCGCCGCGACGCAGGCTGCGAGGAATGCCGTGACCGATGTTTTCAAGCGCGCCATGAGCGTACGATGACGGACGGCGTCGTCACGGGAAAATCACAACCCCGTCGGCGAACCGTCAGCCCGTCGTCGCGAGGCGCGATAAAGACAAAAAGCCGACGCCGGTGAGCGCGATCGCCATCACCAGCCAGTATAGCGTCGTCGAAAACACGGCCGTCCAGATCGTCTTGATCCAGCTGCGGCCGTAGGCGCCCTTCAGCGCCATGATCAGATAGAGCGTGACGAAACCGCCGAGCCCGAGCGCCACCGGTCCGCCGGGAAACTGTCGCGCGGCGAACACCGCGACGGCCAGGCCGAAGAACGCGACGGCGTGAATGATCAGCGACAGGAGGAGATGATCGTAGATCAGTGCGTCCTTCCCGCGAACGCCGATTGAGAGAAAAAGCGCGAGCAGCGGCGCCATGACGAACATCAGCCGCGGCAGCCATTCATTGAACGCCGCGTTGAAGACGGCCGGGCGCTCCAGCGCCGTCAGCGCGGCGTCGCTCCAGCGCTTGATCGTCTCCTTGTCTTCCTCCTCGTCGAGATCGATGGTCACGGACGGCGCAGGACCGAACTCCTCGGCGATTTCACCGGCCGCGTCTTTAAGCGCCGCCTCTTCCTCCGGTGTCGTCTCCCTCTCCAGCGCCTCCTTGATCGCCGCGCGTATGCGGCTCACGTCCGAACCCGCCGTCTTCGGCTGCAGAAAACGCGGATGGAAACTCATCGATATGTCGGCGTCCGGATCGTCCGGCAGCTCTGTCAGGACTTCCCCGTCCGGGCCCCGGTACTCCAGTTCGAAGGCGACGAAATTCGTTCCCGACAGGGCGACGATGGTGAAGAAGAAGAGGCTGATGAGGACGTAGAGCCGGATCGGCGGCGTGTAGCGCGAACGCACGCCGTCGCCGTATTCGCGCACGAAGCGGCCCGGACGGGCGGCGATGGTGCGGATCGTCCGGAAAGCCCGGCTGTCGAGCGCGACGACCGCCGCCAGCGTCTCGCCAAGAAGGACGAGGATCGAGCGGCGCATGTCGTCGTTTTTCTGGCCGCAGGCGGCGCAGAACGGGCCGGCGATCGGGGCGCCGCAGGCGTAGCAGGCGGTTATCGCGCCCGGCGCGGCTGTGCGACCAGCGTTCTCGCCCCCGCCGCTCTCGGTCCCGTCGTCCAGCTCTTCCACGCAAGGCCCCCATCCTTGAGAGCCTTGGAGTTTAACGCCTTTTCGCGGCGAGGCCTAACCCCGCTTCATTCCTCCGCCACGTACATGGAGTTCTTCGGCGCGGCCATCACCCGGCGGAGCATCGGCTCGAAGGCGGAAAGCGGCATGGTGTCGTAATCCGGGTCGAATGCGGACTGGTCGTATTTCTCGCAGAACTCCGCCGTCCGCTCGAAATGCGGGTGTCCGCGGAACTGCTCGCGCATGTCCCGGTCGAGGCCGAGATAATGGAAAAAGTAATAGCCCTGAAAAACGCCGTGCTTTTCCACCATCCAGTGGTTCGCCTCAGAGACGAACGGCTTCAGCGTCGCCGCGGCGATATCGGGGTGATTGTAGGAGCCGAGGGTGTCGCCGATATCGTGCAGCAGGGCGCACACGACATATTCCTCATCCTTCCCGTCCCGGTGCGCCCGCGTCGCCGTCTGCAAAGAATGGGTCATCCGATCGACGGGAAACCCGCCGAAATCGCCTTCCAGGATGCGCAGGTGCTCGATGACGCGGTCCGGCAAACCCACGGCATAGTTGAAGAACTGCTCGGCGATGGTCGACCAGTCCTCCTGCGTTCCTTCCGTCATCGCGCGGAATTTCGCGCGCGGCGCATCGGATCTGTCGTGGGCCATCATCGTCCTCCCGTTCTTGTCCGGGAGAACGATAACGCCGGAAGGACGCTTCAGAGAAGCCGCCCCTGCAGCCGCTATTTTAGGAGGATCAGCCGACCCGACGGGTGGTAACGCCACGATCGGCCGAACGCGTCCTGGTAGGTATGAAAACCTCTGTGGAAGCCGCCATAGGCGAGGCCGTAGCGGCTTGTCAGAAACCCGCCCTCGCCGTGGAAACCGAAGCCGCCATGCAGCGCTCCGCGGCGGTGGAAGCCGCGATGGTGGAAGCGCGAGCGGGAGTGGAAGCGCGAGCGGGAGTGGAAACCGCGATGGCGATGGAAGCCGTGACGACCGTAGAAATGTCCGCTCCGATGAAAGCCCGCATGACCTTTGAAGCCGTGGCCGACTTTCACGACGCTGACGGGCGCGACGGCGGCCGCTGCAGGCTGGGCGGCGATAGCGAACGGGCTCGCGATCGCGATCGCGCCGGCGGCGAGGAGGGATTTAAGCGACATTGGACGTTCTCCATCGGGTTGTTTCGCCCCAATGGAAAGATCGGCCGGAACGCCGCCGATGGAAGGCGTCTTCCGCTCAATCGTCTGCGAGGGCGCCGTGAGGGGAGAAAACCGTCGCGACCTGAGGCCGGTCAGCGGCCCTGCGGCTTCCGCCGCATGACGTCCCGGTCCTCGTCGGGTCCGTAATAGTCCGCGATCCGGTCGATCGCCTCGAACCCCAGCTTGCGGTAGAGCCACTGGGCGGCGGTGTTGGAGGGCGAGACCGTCAGGAAGCTCTCGACCCCCGCCTCGTCCAGAGCGTCGAGCAACGCCCGCATCGCCGCGGCGCCGTAACCGCGGCTGCGATACTCCGTGTCGGTGAACACCTTGTGGACGGCGACGTCGCCCTCCAGCGTCGGAAATCCCATGGCGCAGGCGCGGATCGCCTGGGTCTCCGGCGGCGCCGGGTCGACGATGCGATAGTCAGGGACGTCTTGGCCGCCCAGTTCACCGGTTCCAAGCCGCTTCAGGCTGGAGGCGATGATCTTGGTGGAGATTTTCGTCAGCGCAGAGCCGGCGTCGTCCTCTTGGGGCGCCTCTTCCCCTTCCTCCTCCGCAGCGCCGATCTCCTCGACGGCGACGAAGACGTAGGCGCCGTCGATCCAGAGCCGCCACGTATGGTGGCCGTCGCCGATGCTGTCGTCCCATGCCTCGGCGTCGAGCATGGCGATGGCGAGGGCGTCTCCCGGAACCGCCCGTCGGACGGGAACGTCCGTCACAGGAGCATCGCCGCCGGTTCTTCGATATACCCCTTGAAGGCCTGGAGCCACTCGGCCCCGACAGCGCCGTCCACGACCCGGTGGTCGCAGGTGAGCGTGACGCTCATCACTGTCGCGATCGCGAGCTGGCCGTTCTTCACGACCGCCCGCTCCTCGCCCGCGCCGATCGAGAGGATCGCGCCGTGGGGCTGGTTCACGATGGAGGCGAAGGTCTTGATTCCGAACATCCCGAGATTGGAGACGGCGAACGTCCCGCCCTGATATTCCTCCGGTTTCAGCTTTTTCTTCCGCGCACGGCCCGCAAGGTCCTTGGACCGGCGGGAGATTTCAGCGAGGCCGAGGGTCTCGCACTTCCACAGGATCGGCGTGATGAGGCCGCCGTCGATCGCGACGGCCATGCCGATATCGGCGTGTTTGTGATAGAGGATCGCCTCGTCCGTAAACGTTGCGTTCGCCGCCGGCACTTTCTTCAGGGCCATGGCGCTCGCCTTCAGGATGAAGTCGTTCACCGAAACCTTGTAGGCGTTCTCAGGGTCTTTCTCCGGGTCCGGAGAGAGGTCGTTCACCCGTTTGCGCGCCGCGAGAAGGCCGTCGAGTTCGACGTCGATCGTAAGCGGGAAGTGCGGGACCTCCTGGTTGAAGCTCTGGGTGAGGCGCTTCGCAATAACCTTCCGCATGCCGTCGAGCTTCACGGCGTCGTAGCTGTCCGCCGGATAGAGCCGCGCGTCGACGCTCGCCGGCGGCGGCGCGAAGGCCTGAGCGGCCGGCGCGGATTTCGCCTTTCCGGTCCCCTCTTTCAGCGCCTTCTCGATATCGCGCTTCACGACCCGGCCGTGAGGGCCGGTGCCGGAGACAGCCGAGAGATCGAGCCCTTCCGCCTCCGCCATACGTCGCGCGAGCGGCGAGGCGAAAACGCGCGAGGCGGACGGATCGTGCCCGTTTTCAGCGGGTGCGGACGGTTTCGCCTCAGCCGACGTGCTTGCGGCCGGAGCCGGAGCGTCAGATTTCGGCTCGGGGGAGCCGGGCGCGCCCGATCCGCCGCCGGCCGAGAGCGCGGAGACGTCGACATCGTCCATGCTCTCGCCGTCCTCCAGAATGACCGCGATCGGATGGTTCACCTTCACGTTCTCGGTCCCGGCGTCGACGAGGATTCTGCCGATCTTCCCCTCATCGACCGCCTCGACCTCCATGGTCGCTTTATCCGTCTCGATCTCCGCGATCACGTCGCCAGCGGCGACGGCGTCCCCCTCTTTCACCAGCCATTTGGCGAGGGTCCCCTCCTCCATCGTCGGAGAGAGCGCGGGCATCAGAATGGGCGCGGACATGGAAACTCCTCGGAGACGGCGCTGCGGGTCGCGCGGATTAGAGCCGCGCCGCCCCGGCGTTTCAAGGCGGCGTCGGCCGGCATGCGCCTGAAACTCCGTCAGAAATAGACCCGGCCCTCGCGCTGTTCGACATCGCTGCGCGGGGTGAACTGCGCGGGGTCCGCACGGGCGGAGATGTCGAGACAAAGGAGCGCGTCGAGGGCGTCGCCGCCGGGATTGTCCAGCGCGGCGCGGCGGACGGCGTCCGGCAGATCGAGGCGACCGGCGAGATCGTCGAGAACGCTGCTTCGCGCGGCGCGCAACACCTCCGAGCGCGGGTCGCCCTTGTACGGATGATAGAGACCGCGAGCCTTGAGCGCGCTCGCGGGACACGCCTCGATAACGACAGGCCGCCCGCCGCCGACAGGCTCCATAGGCGGGAAGTCGGCTCGCCCGAGGAGCGGCGCGGCGACGGCGCGGATGGCGGCGTCCGTCTGGCGGTAAAGACGAAGATTGTAGGCCGCGAACGGGGTTTTCGCCTCGCGGTCGGTCTCGCGTTTCAGCTCGCGCGCGCCCGCAAGCCGGAGCGCCTCCGCCGTCGCCCAGGCGCGCATGGCCTCAGCATCCGCGAAGCGCTCTGCGTAGGAGCTGACGAAATCGCGCCAGTTGGCGGGGTTGAGGGGCGCGGGCAGGGCGAACGGAACGTCGATGGCGAAGAGGGCGCCGGCGCCGGACCCTGCGATCAGCGCGGCGAGCGCCTGGTGGGCGTCACGGCCCGTGCGGACCCCGAACCGCTCGCGGGCGTTCGTCAGCCGCCTTACGGCGACGCGGTTCCCCACCCGCTCGCCCTCGGCGATCCAGATCGCGCGGTCGGCGGCTTTGGCGCCCGAAAAATCAACGCCGAAAAGCGGCGGGCTCACGCGGCGTCGGGCCGCGGGTCCGGACCGTAGGCGTTCGCGCCGGCCTGCGACGGCAAGGCGAGGACGAGATAGAGGAACGCCGGAACGGCCATGGCGAGGACCGTGAAGGCGATGATCCCGACCGTCCCCTGCCCGGCCGCGACGGCCCGGCGCCCGATGATCACCGCGCCAACGATCACGCCGATAAAACCGGCGAAGTGCCGGGGCCCGAAGGAGCGGTCCTTGAAGCGCTTGTAGGTGACGATGAGGAAAGGCGGGAGCAGCGCCGCGTTGAGAACGCTCGACCAGACCGACGCCCCCGCCTCCGCCGTCCACCGCCCCTCGACGGCGGCGAGCGCCAGATTCAGCGCGAGGACAGGAAGGAAGAGGCGGAACCAGTAGGCTTGGCGGGCGACGCGGCCGACGGGGGAGAAGTAGAATTGGGCGATTTCAGTGCGGGTCATGATAATCGATTTACGGCGTTCCAAGCCGAATGGCATGCGTCGCAGTGTTCCTGAGCCGTGTTCCTGACGACCCCATTCAAGCATCCCCACAGCTCGACCGTGGGGCCCGGCTCCGGAGGCGTCCAGGCGCGCCGCCGGCTTTGCGAAGATCTCGAACCGTCCGCGCTCGCCGCGCGCATCCGTGATGGGCCCCACGGTCGAGCCCTTGGGAATGCGGAATATGTTGGATCAGTCCTTGTACATCACCCGCTTCACGGCCGCGACGACCTTGTCGGCGTTCGGAAGGCTGAGGGCTTCGAGGTTCGCCGCATAGGGGAGCGGCACGTCTTCTTGCGTCACCCGGGCGGGCGGAGCGTCGAGATAGTCGAAGGCGTGCTGTGT
>JBCBJX010000071.1:0-17466 GCA_038522735.1 Pseudomonadota bacterium | reverse complement strand
GCTGAAGCGCGGGGCGCTCTCGCCCGCTGGTCCGAAGCCGAAAGCGGACGTCTTTTCCTCTGGTGCGCGCCCGCCTTCGGCTTCGGCGCGCTCGCCTATCTCGCGCCGGCGACCGAGCCGCCGGTCTGGATCGGCGCCGTCTTGCTCGCCGCCGGCGTCGCCGCGCTCTACGGGTGGTCCGGCGCGCGGGCTGAGGCGGCGCGGCCTGCGCTCGTCCTCGCGACGGTCCTCGCCGCCGGCTTCTGCGTCGCCGCGATGCGCACGGCGAGCGTCGCCGCGCCCGTGATTTCACGTGAAACAGGGCCTGTTTCGGTTACGGGACGGTTAATGGAACGCTTCGACGAGGCCGGAGGCGGGGCGACTTACCGGCTGAAGACCGCAGCGATCGAAGGGATCGTTTCGGCCGAGACGCCCGCCGCCGTCCGGCTGCGATGGCGGGGGGCGGCGCCGGAAATCCCGCCCGCAGCGGGCGATGCGGTGCGCATTGTCGGCGTCCTTAACCCACCGCCGGGTCCTGTGTCGCCGCGGGGCTTTCATTACGCCCGGCAGGCCTGGTTCGAGCGCCTCGGCGCGACGGGCTACGCCGTCGGGCCGCCGGAAATTCTGGAGCCGGAAACCCGCCCAGACTTCGCTGAGCGCATTGAACGCGCGCGGACGGCGCTCGCCGCTCATATCCTCGCGACCGTCGACGGCCCGGCCGGCCGCCTCCTCGCCGCCATGGTGACCGGCAAGCGGGGCTCGGTTCCCGAAGACGCCGAGGAGGCGCTGCGCGACGCCGGCCTCGCGCACTTGCTCGCCATCTCAGGGCTTCATATCGGCATCGTCGCTGGCCTCATTTTCGCGTTGTCGCGCAGCCTGTTGGCCGCTGTTCCGGACCTCGCCGTGAAGGCGCCCGTCAAGAAGATCGCCGCGCTCGCCGGGATCGGCGCGACGCTCGCTTATCTCGCGCTCTCCGGCGGCGCCTGGTCGGCGCGGCGGGCGGCGATCATGGCGCTCGTCGCTTTCCTCGCGATCCTCGCCGACCGCCGCGCGATCTCCCTGCGCAATGTCGCTGTCGCCGCGCTCATCATCCTCGCGTTTTCGCCCGAGGCGGTGGTCCATGCGGGCTTCCACATGTCCTTCGCCGCGACGACGGCCTTGGTTGCGGCCTATGAATACGTGCGGTCGCGGCCCGCGACGCCGCGGCTGGAAGGCCTGCGCGGCCGCTTCGCCGGCTACGCGGCGGCGCTCGCCTTCACATCCGTCGTCGCCGGCCTCGCGACCGGCCCCTTCGCGGTCTATCACTTCAACCGGTCTGCGACCTTCGGGCTCGCCGGAAATCTCCTCGCCATGCCGATCGTCGGGCTGGTGACCGCGCCGTCCGCCGTCGCTGCAGCGGTCGCGGCGCCCTTCGGCCTGAGCGAGCCGTTTTTAGCGTTGTGCGGCAAGTCTTTGGACGCCGTTCTGTGGGTCGCGCATTCGGTCGCGGAAACGCCCGGATCCGTCGCGCACCTCGCAACGCCGCCGTCCTGGGCGCTCCTCGCGGTCATCGGCGGCGGTCTCTGGTTCTGTCTGCAGACCGCGCCCTGGCGGGTCGCAGGGCTCGCGCCGATCCTCCTCGGCGTCACCGCGACCGGCGCGCCGGAGCGTCCCGATATCTATGTCTCGCGCGACGGGGAGAACGCCGCGGTTTTGCTTGAAACAGTTGACGGTTTGCGCCTGGGCGCCTGGTCCGTGCGCCGCGACCGCTATGCGCTCGAAACCTGGGCCCGCCGGGCGGGGCTCGATCGCGACGGGATCGTCCCGCTCGCCGAATTCGCCGAATGCGACGATCTCGGCTGCGTCGCCGAAGTTCAAGGCCGCGCCGTCGCGATTTCCGACGGCGTCGATGCGCTGTTTGAGGACTGCGCCCGCGCCGAGCTCGTCGTTTCGCTCGGCTTCACGCCGGAAACCATGCGCCGGCGCTGCGCGGCGCGGCTCATCGATCGCGGCGACGCCCGGGACGCCGGCGCGATCGAAATCTCCCTGTCCGATCCGCCCGAGGCCGACGCCGCGCCGAACGGCCGGCCGCGGCCCTGGGACAGGGGGAACGCTCAGTAACGGCGCATGAGGGAGACGAGCCGCCCCTGGATCCGCACGCGGTCGGGGCCGAAGATCCGCGTTTCGTAGGCGGCGTTCGCCGGCTCCAGGGCGATGGAGCCGCCGCGCTTCCGGAGGCGCTTCAAGGTCGCCTCCTGCTCGTCGACGAGGGCGACGACGATCTCGCCGTTCGGAGCGTCCTCGCATTTTTCGCAGACCACCACGTCGCCGTCGTGAATGCCGGCTTCGACCATGGAGTCGCCTTCGACGTTCAGGGCGAAATGATCGCCGCGCCCGAGCAGCGATCGTGGAATGTCGATCCGGTCCGCCTCGTGCTCGACGGCGTCGATGGGAACGCCCGCCGCGATTTTGCCGATGACCGCGACGCTCTCGAAATCGCCCCCCTCGGTTTGCGGCGCCGGGCGGCCGCCTTTGAGGCCCCCCTCGACCACCGAAGGCGAGAAGCCTCGCACGCCGTCCCCGCCGGAGGAGGCCTCCGGGCCGCGCAGAACTTCCAGCGCCCGGGCCCGGTTCGGCAGGCGCCGCACGAACCCGCGCTCCTCGAGCGCCGTCACGAGCCGGTGCACGCCCGATTTCGACTTCAACTGGAGAGCGTCTTTCATCTCGTCGAAGGAGGGCGAGACGCCCGAGTCGCGGATGCGCTCCTGGATGAAGACAAGGAGTTCTTTCTGCTTTTTCGTGAGCATGGCGTCGATCCCTTGGACGGCCCGGGAACGGGCCGGCGAAGAACGTTTGTTCACATTCGTTCTAGGGATGTTCGCCGGGGCGGTCAAACGCCCTAACGGACGCCCGTGTCAACGCCGCCGGCGAGGAGGGCGCGGGTCGCCGCTTCGACGTCCTTCGCGCGCATCAGGCTTTCGCCAACCAGCACGCGACGGACGCCGGCGGCGACAAGGGCGCGAACGTCCTCGGCGCCGAAGACGCCGCTTTCGGCGATCACGACCCGATCGTCCGGGACGAGGCGCTGAAGCTCGATGGCTGTCTCCAGGCGCGTCTCGAATGTCTTGAGATTCCGGTTGTTTATCCCGATGAGCGGCGAGCGCAGTTTCAACGCGCGCTCGACTTCCCCGGCCGTGTGGGTCTCGACCAGCACGGCGAGGCCGAGGTCCTCCGCCGCCGCTTCAAGATCAGCGGCCTCGGCGTCCTCAAGGGCTGCGAGGATGAGAAGGATGCAGTCCGCGCCCCAGGCCCGCGCTTCGGCGATCTGATAGGGGTCGATCATGAAGTCCTTGCGGAGGATCGGCATATCGACGGTCGCCCGGGCCGCTTTCAGGTGCTCGGGCGCCCCCATGAAGCTTGGCCCGTCCGTTAGCACCGAGAGGCACGCCGCGCCGCCGGCTGCGTAGGCGGCGGCGAGCGCCGGCGGGTCGAAATCTGCTCGGATGAGGCCCTTTGAGGGGCTCGCCTTTTTGATTTCCGCAATGAGGCCGACGCCATCGGCCGCCGCCGCGTCGAGCGCGGCCGCGAAATCACGTGGGGGGCCGGCGGCCTCGATTTCCGCCTTCAGGACGGGGAGCGGGCGAGCGCGTTTCGTAGCCGCGACTTCCTCATTTTTGTATTCAATTATTTTGTATAACATATTGCTCATATTAGACTATCTATTCGTTGTATCGACAAGAAAACGAAGCGTTTGCGCGGCGGATCCCGTGTCGATCGCCCGCTCGGCCGTCCGCGCCGCCGCGTCGAGATCCGGGGCGAGGTCGGCGACCAGAATTGTCGCGGCGGCGTTCAGAACGACGATGTCGCGTGCGGGGCCAGGCTCGCCGGAGAGGAGACGGCGGATCGCCTCGGCGTTCTCCGCAGGGCCGCCGCCTTCTAGATCCTCCGGGCGCGCCCGCTTCAGCCCTGCGTCCTCAGGCGTGATCTCATAGCGGCGGACGGCGCCGTCGGGCGTCAGTTCGGCGACGAGGCTCGGGCCGGTGGTCGTCAGTTCGTCCAGACCGTCGGAGCCGTGGACGATAAGGGCGTGCGCCGAACCGAGATCGCGCAGGGCGGCGGCCATCGGTTCGAGGAGACGTTCGGCGTAGACGCCGAGCACCTGGCGGCGGGCCCCGGCGGGATTTGCGAGGGGGCCGATGAGGTTGAAGAGCGTCCGGACGCCGAGGGCGGCGCGGGCCGCCGCGGCGTGGCGGACGGCGGGGTGGTGGTTCGGCGCGAACAGGAAGCCGATCCCGACGTCTTCGATCGCGCGTTCCACCGTTTCAAGCGGTGCCTGAAGATTGACCCCGAGAGCAATGAGAACGTCTGAAGATCCGGACTTGGATGATACGGCCCGATTGCCGTGCTTGGCGACCCGGACGCCGGCGCCGGCGGCGACGATCGCCGCGGCGGTCGAGATGTTGAAAGCGCCCCCGCCATCGCCGCCGGTCCCGCAGGTGTCGACGCAGTCGGCGGGCGCGGAGACAGTCGTCGCGCGGGCGCGCAGCGCCCGGGCCGCGGCGGTGATCTCTTCAGGGCTCGCCTTGCGCGCCTCGATCGCCATGAGAAACCCGGCGACGGCGGCGTCCTCGGCGTTCCCGTCGAGGATGGTCTCCATCGCCGCCGTCATCGCGGCCGCGTCGAGATGCTCGCCTGCGGCGAGTTTCTTTAAGATCGGTTTAAGACCGCCGGGCGCCATCGGCGATCTCCAGAAAGGCGCGAAGCAATTCGACCCCGTAAGCGCTGGCGATGCTTTCGGGGTGGAACTGCACCGCGTGGGCGGGTTTCTCGCGATGGGAGACCGCCATGATCTCGCCGTCGTCCGCCGATCGGGCGGTGACCGAAAATGCGTCGGGAAGCGTCGCCGGGTCGGCGATCAGGCTATGATAGCGCGTCGCTTCAAGGATGATCGGCAAACCGTTGAAAATAAAAGAAGAGTCATGGTCTATGACGCTCAGTTTGCCGTGCATCAGCCGGTGCGCTCGGATGACGGCGCCGCCTTCGGCCGCGACCATGGACTGGAGGCCGAGACAGACGCCGAAGAGCGGCGTTCCGGCTTCGAGCGCGGCTTTCGCAATCGGCACGCTTTCGCCTGCCTCGTCCGGCGTGCAGGGGCCGGGTGAAATGACGATCGCACGATCCTCCCGCGCGATCGCGTCGCCGGCGGTGATCTGGTCGTTCCGCACGACGACGGGCTCGGCGCCGGCGGCGGCGAGGAGGTGGGCGAGGTTGAAGGTGAAGCTGTCGTAATTGTCGATCAGCAGGACGGAGCCGGGCATGGCGAGCGTCCTAGGGGCCGCCGTCGCCGCTGGCAATCGCGGCGGGTTCCCGCGGCGAATCGGCCTCATACTTTGCGGTCTGGAGGTCGACATGCCGCCCCTGCGCCGCCCGAAATCCTTTCTCGCCGGCTTCGCCCGCACGCCTGTCTCAGGCCCGGCGCTCTTCGCCGTCGGCGCCGCCGGCGGGCTGGCGCTCGCGGCCCTCGCCGGCGCCTTCTCGGCGGTGAGCGCGTCGCGGGACGCCGCGCCGGCGGAGGCGAGCGGCGCGCTCACCGCGCTGCGGTTCGACGCCGGGCCGGCCGTTCCCGCGTCCCGGAATGCGGCGCTGTCCGAGTTCCAGGCCGCCGCTCCGCCGGCGCCCTCGGGCCGGCCGCGGATCGCGATCGTCATCGACGACCTCGGCCTGACCGAAGAGGCCGACGCCCGCATCCGGCGGTTGCCGGGCGCGCTCACCGTCGCCGTGCTGCCGTACGGCCCTCGTGCGAGGGCCCAGGCGCTCGCAGCGAGCGCGGCGGGGCGCGAGGTGATCGTCCATATCCCGCTCGAACCCGCCGGCGAGGAAACGGCCGGCCCCGGCGCGCTCCGCACCGACCACGACAGCGCGCGCCTCAGGCGGCTCGTCGAGGCGCACCTCGCCGCCGTGCCGGGCGCCGTCGGCGCGAACGGCCATATGGGCTCGCGCTTCACCGCCGATCGCGGGGCCATGCGGATCCTCATCGGGGAGATCGACCGGCGGGGGCTCTTTTTCCTCGACAGCCGGACGACGGCGGCGACGGCCGCGCCTGCGGCCGCCCTCGATGTCGGCGCGTCGATCCTCACCCGCGACGTCTTCCTCGACGACGATCCCGCTGAAGAGGCGGTCCGCGCCCAGCTTCGCGCTCTGGAAGAGATCGCCCGGCAGGACGGGTCCGCGATCGCCATCGGCCATCCGCGGCCGCAGACGATCGCCGCCCTCGGCCCGTGGATGGCGACGGCGCCGGCCCGCGGCTTCGACCTCGTATTGCTGTCAGAGCTTGAGCGCGAGGGCGCGACCGGCCCTGCGCTGCTCGCGGCGACGTCGGTCCCGGACCTGCGCTAGCGGTTCGCGCCGGACTGGGCGGCGGCCGCGGCGGCGAGCAGCGCTTTCGATTTGTCGACGCACTCCTGGTGCTCCGAGGCCGGGTCTGAGTCCGCGACGACGCCCGCGCCCGCCTGCACGGTGAGGACGCCGTCCTTCAGGAACCCGGTCCGCAGCGCGATGCAGGTGTCGACGTCGCCGGTCGCGGAAAAGTACCCGATCGCGCCGCCATAGGGCCCGCGCGCCTGGGGCTCCAGCTCGTGGATGATCTCCATCGCCCGGATCTTCGGCGCGCCGGAGACGGTGCCGGCGGGGAAACCGCCGAACACCGCTTCAAGAGCGTCGCGGTCGTCGCGCAGTCGCCCGACGACGTTCGAAACGATATGCATGACGTGGCTGTAGCGTTCGACGACGAACTGCTCCGTCACCTCCACCGATCCGTAGGCGGCCGAGCGGCCGACATCGTTGCGGCCGAGATCGAGGAGCATCAGATGCTCGGCCCGCTCTTTCGGGTCGGCGAGGAGATCCGCCTCGAGCGCGGCGTCCGCCGTCCGGTCGGCGCCGCGGCAGCGGGTGCCGGCGATGGGGCGGATGGTGATCTCGCCGCCGCGCACCCGCACGAGGATCTCCGGGCTTGAGCCGACGAGGGCGCCGACTTCGAGATTGAGGAGGAACATGAAAGGCGAGGGGTTCAGCCGCCGCAGCGCCCGGTAGAGGCCGAGGGGGCTCTCCCGGAAGGGCGTCTCGAAGCGCTGGCTGAGAACGGCCTGGAAGATGTCGCCGGCGCGGATGTATTCTTTCGCCCGTCGGACGAGGCCGCCATAGCTGTCGGGCGTCAGGTTGGAGACGGGCGGCGGGATGTCCGTCGGCGCGAAATCGAGGCCGGGCGCCGCGACGCCGGACAGCGGCTGTTCGAGGGCGGCGACGGCCTTGGCGAGGCGGGCGGCGGCGCCGTCATAGGCGATGTCGGCCGTCACGCCCGCCTGCGGACGGACGGGCGTCACCAGCACGATCTCCTGCTTCACGGCGTCGAAGACTGCGATGAGGCGTGGGCGGATGAAATAGGCGTCAGGCGCGTCGACCGGCTTGGCCTTCGGGGCGGGCAGGCGTTCGAACCAGCCCGCGGTCTCGTAGCCGAAATAGCCGAAGAGCCCCGCCGCCATGGGCGGCGTGTCCGCAGGCATCTCGATGCGCGAGGCGGCTTCGAGGCGGCGGAAGCTTTCAAGCGGCGCGAGGTCGTCGGTTCGCTCCGCGCCGTCCTCGATGATGGTCGCCCGGCCGCCCTCGGCGCGCCAGACGAGATCGGGATCGAGGCCGATGATCGAATAGCGCCCGAGGGTTTCTCCGCCCTCGACGGATTCCAGCAGAAACGCGTTCCTGAGGTCGCCGGCGAGCTTCAGATAGGCCGAGACCGGCGTCTCCAGATCGCTGACCCGCCGGGTCCAGACGATCTGCGCTTCGCCTCGATCATAAGCCTCCCGGAATGCGTCGAGGCCCGGGGCGGGCGCAATCATCGCCCCTGCTCGACGATCGCCTGCAGCTTCGCCGGATTGCGCGTGACGCCGATTTCCGCCTGCGCCTGCGCGAGATACGCCTCCGCGAGTTCGCCGGTGAGGGCGGCCCCAAGGAGGTCCTGCACGCGGCCGAGCTGGTCGGCCGGGATGTTCGAGCCGGGCTCCGTCAGTCCGGAGACGACGGCGAGAACGACGCGGTCGCCAACCGACGCGACGAAAGGCTCTCCCACCTCCGCGTTGAAGACGCGATTGAGGAGGGAGCGGGTGAAGACGTCGTCGACGGTGTTGAGATCGGCGAGGCGGATCTCCGCCTCGACCCCCGCAGGCGCGGCCGCGCCTGCGAAATCCTCCGTCTCCTGATAACGCGCCGATGCGTCGCCGGCGATGCGGCGCAGATCCTGTTCGATGCGGGCGGCGCGCTCGGCGTTAAGAACCTGCTCGCGCACCTCCTCGAAGGGCAGGGGCTCGGCTTCCACGATCTCCTGGACGAGCATGGCGTACTCGCCGTCGCCGGCCCCCTCGGGCAGCGGACGGAACGCGGTCTCCTCGCCCTCCGCGAGGCGGAAGGCCTCCTGAATGAGGGCGAGGGGAAGGTCGACAGGGCCGTCTCTAGCTGTTTCGCCCGCCCGGTCGAAGGGTGCGGGCTCGATGAGGTCGATTTCGGCGGTGATCGCGGCTTCGCGGAGGCCTGCGCCCGTGTCCCGCTCGGTCTCGATCTTTTCAAGCGCTGCGTAAAGAGCTTCGCGGTTGCGGTCGGCGAGGATCGCCTCGCGGATGCCTGCGCGCGCCTCCTCGAAGGGGACGACGCTTTCGGGCGTCACCGCGTCGACCTGCACGACGACGTAGCCGAAGAGGCCGGAAACCGGGTCGAGGATCTCGCCCGCCTCCGCCTCGAACACGGCTTTCGCGACGGCGGCGTCGGTGATGGCGTCCCGGGTCTGGTCGGCGAAGACGATCGCATCGGCCGGCCGGCCGTAGGCCTCGGCGAGCACCTCGAAGGTCGTCTCACCGGCCCGCAGGGCCGCTACGGCGCTCTGGGCCGCCGCTTCGCTCGGCGCGGTGATGCGGCGCGAGGAGCGGGTCTCGGGCGTGCGGTAGTTCTCGGCGTTCGCCTCGTAGATCGTGCGCAGGGTTTCGTCGTCGACGGTCTCGCCGCCCGCCAGCGTCGCCGTGTCGAGGATCACCGCTGCGACGCGCCGGCGCTCCGGCGTCGAGTAAAGCGCCGCCTTGTCTCGCTCATAGCGCGCCATGAGGTCTTCTTCGGTCGGCTCAGGTACGGCGGTCGCAAGCTCCGGTCCGAAGACGGCGTAGTTGACGAGGCGCCGCTCGCCGCGGCGGCGGGCGAGGGTGGAGGCGAGGGATTGCGGCGCCGGAACCGGGGCGCCGACGGCGGTCGTGATCTGCTGGCGGACGATGTCGCCTTCGACGATCTCGTAGAACTCCTCCACCGTCATGCGGTTGCGGGCGATGATTTCGGAGAGGGTGTCCCGGTCGAGCTGACCGGTGATGGGGTTCGAAATTCCGAGCTCGTCCTTCAGATAGTTTCGCACCATGTCGCCCGTCGCGGCGAGGCCGAGATCGTCGGCGTCTTCGTCGACGGTCGCCGTGACAGCGAGCTGGGAGACCGTCTGGGCGAAGACGCCGCGGCGCAGCTCGTCGGTTTCTTCAAGGGCGCCGGCGTTTTCGTTGATGACGATCTGCAGGCGGCGGCGATAGCTCCGCTCGATTTCCTCGGCGCTGAACGTTTCGTCGCCGACCTTGAGCGGCGCGCCGCCGCCAAAGGAGACCTGGTCGAAGACGCCGACGAACGCGAACGCCGCGATGACGAGCACGGCGAGGATCGCCGTCAGGAACTTCGAATTGCGCAGGGCGCCGCGGATCTGCTGCAGCATGGGGGTCGCCTTTTCGTTCGGGAGCCCCGGCTTCTAGGACCGACGGGCGGGCGCGTCCAGAAGCCAGCTGCGCCGGCGCTTTGACGGCGCGGGCCGGCGCCCCGTAATCCGATGCAAAATCTTGCAAGGGAGGCGAGCATGGGCGCGCTCATCGCGGGCAACTGGAAAATGAACGGGCTGACCGCCGATCTCGCAGAGCTGGACGCGATCGCGGACAGCCTCGCCGCAGAACCGGCCGCCGCCGAAGCGCTCGTCTGTCCGCCTGCGACGCTTCTCGCGGCGGCGGCGAAGCGTCTGAAGGGCCGCGCCGGCGTCGGCGGTCAGACCTGCCATCCGAACGAGAAAGGCGCGCATACCGGCGAGTTGTCTGCGGACATGCTGAAAGACGCGGGCGCCGCCTACGTCATCGTCGGGCACTCGGAGCGGCGGGCGGACTGCGGCGAAGGGGACGCCGACGTAAAGGCCCGCGCCGAGGCGGCGCTGCGGGCGGGTCTCCGGCCGATCGTCGCCGTCGGCGAAACGCTGGAGGAGCGCGAAGCGGGCCGGGTCGTGGAGCGCCTCCTGGAACAGCTTGCGGGTTCGTTGCCGGACGCTGCGGCCATAGATGTCGCCTATGAGCCCGTCTGGGCGATCGGGACGGGCCGGACGCCGAGCCTTGCGGATATCGGCGAGGCCCACGCTGCGATCCGCACGGCGCTTGCGGAGCGGTTCGGCGGAGCCGCCGCCGACATCCGCGTCCTCTACGGCGGGTCGGTGAAGCCGGAGAACGCGGCGGAGATCCTCGCCGTCGACGGCGTCGGCGGAGCGCTCGTAGGCGGCGCGAGCCTCAAAGCAGCGGACTTCCTCGCCATCGTCCGGGCCGCCTGAAGACGCCTGCCGAGTGTCTCACTCGAAATTGAGCGCTCCGGCGAAGGGCCCGGCCTCGGCTCCTTGCGTCCATCCTTCGAGACGGCTCCGCCGCTGATGCGCCGAAGCCTCCTCAGGATGAGCTGAAGCTCACCTTGGAACATGCATAATGCTCATCCTTCGAGACGCCCGCGCGGCGGGCGTCTCGAAGGATGGCCGCGGAGCGCCGTGTCGATAGAGCGCTTCCGATATCGAGTGTTGAGCCGGCCTCTCAGGCCGCCTGACGCTTGAGGCCGGGCGAAAGCTCTTATATGCGGTTCGGCTCTCTCACAGAAACGCCGCCCGCGCGGCCCGGACGCTTCCCATGGTCACCCTCCTTCTCACGCTCTACGCCCTCGTCGTGCTCGCCCTTATCGGCGTCGTTCTCCTGCAGCGCTCCGAAGGCGGCGCGCTCGGCATCGGCGGCGGGGGCGGCGGCGGCATGATGTCGAGCCGCGGGGCGGCGAGCGCGCTCACGCGGCTCACCTCCGTACTGGCGGCGACCTTCATGGGCCTCGCCATGCTCCTTGCGATCGTCGCCGGGCGCGACGCGACCAACGATCAGCTGATCGACGAAATCGTCGACGACGCGCCGGCCGGCGCGCCCGCGACGCCGGATGCGCCGTCGACGTCCGATCTTCTCGGCGTTCTGGGCGCCGGCGACGAACCGGCGGCGGGAGAACCTCAAGGCTCCGCCGAACCGGCTGAGGAGACCGCGGTCGACGATACGCCGCCGGCCGATCCACCTGCGGACGACGACCAGAACTGATCCTCAGGCCCGAATGGCGGCGTAGTCCGCCTTCGCCTGCTCGAAGCCTTCGGCCCGTTTAAAGTCGGCCGACGCCCGGAAGTCGCCGGTCTCGATCAGCGAATAGGCGACGAGGTCGATAAAGCCCGGCACGTCGAAATACGCCGTATGGATCAGCTCGCCCCAGGAGAGCTGATCGGAGATCGTCTTCACGATGTTGACGCCTTCCTGCTCGCGGGCGAGGCCGAGGACGTCGCGGGCCTTGCGCACGGTCGAGGCGGCGTGCTGGGAGGTGTAATCCTGCAGCGCGTCGTTGAGGCGCTCCGGCAGCGGGCTCCATTCCTTCTCGAACTCAAAGGGCGAGACCGTCACCCTGCCGACGGTTTCGCCGACCGTATCGTTGCCGAAGGCGCGGTCTTTCACCTGTTTCCAGAAGAACCCGTCGAAGCTGTTCGCGATGAACGGCGAGACCGCCCGACCCAGGAGATCGAACAGCCCGTAGACGACGACGAGAGGTGCAGTGAGGAGCGCGAACGCAAAAGCGATGGACGCGACCGCGACCTGCGGCGAGACGATGGCCGCGCCGTCCTCGCCCGTCTGCGCGAAGGGGGAGGCCGCGCGCAGCATGAGCTCGACATACTTTGAGAGGAGGTTCTCCGATCCCATGGAGCCCTTCCACGTGAGCAGCATGTCGAGCTGGAAGAGGGACAGGAACAGAACGACCGTATACACGCCGAGAAGAAAAACGACGGGAATGAGCTTCACAAGACCGACGAAGCTCTTTGCAGGAACGATCACGCCGTTCAGCTGCAGGGCGGCGGCGATGCCGTTGATGGCCTCGTCGTCGGAATCGAAGAGCCCGACCCAGCGTTTTTGGTAGCGCGCCTTCAGCCAGTTCTTCGTGCGACCCGCATACCGCATCACGACCCGCCGCTGGGAGCGGAACATGGGGTAAAACATCACGAGACTGATGAAGCCGAGGGACGCGGCGACGGTGAAAAGGTCGTTCCGTCGCTCGCGCAGATCCGCACGGAACTGGTCCGTCGCCGCGTAGGCCGTGCTTTCGCCCGCCGCGACGCCGTAGACGGCCTCCGCGACGCGGGTCGCCGGGGCGAGGGCGAGGAGGACCTGCGCGAGGGAAAGGCCGATCAGCAGAACGGCGAGGGCGAAGGCGATCTGTCCGGCGACGTTCAGGCGCTGAAAAAGAAAGCGTTTCTTTTTGAGCGTAAGAAAAGGCGTTCCGACTGTCAGCCAGCTTCCGAGCTTTTCAAGCGGGCGGAACTGCGCGGCCGTCGCCTCCAGGGTTCCCGAGCGCCGCAGCGCCTCCATCGTCACCGAGCCGCCGTGGCTGTGACCCATGACGTGATAGCTGCTCGCGCCGCTCTCCATCTGCACGCAAAGTTCGAACAGCTCGCGGCCCGCCTTGCGGCGCTCCAGCTCGGAATTCGCGCCGGACCAGTGGAAGGGAAGGAAGGAGAGCTGGGAGCCGTCCGCGGGTTCGATACGCTTTGAGAGCTCGGTCTGGAAGGCCGAGCCCTTCTGCCACCACTGGTCGCCTTCGTCTTCCGGGCGGCCGGCGTTGGTGCCGTGCACCGTGATGATCGTCGTCATGGCCGTCCCCGCGCGAACTCCAACGCCGCCGTCGCCGGCGATCCCCGTATTCATAATGCAGAAACCATGACCGGTCCGCCAGCGCGCGGCGGCCTCAAATCACGGCGAGCGACGCTTTAGCGCTTTCTCGCGCGGCCGAACCGCGATAAGCCGAACGCCCATGGCGCGGTTTATCTTCATTACCGGCGGCGTGGTTTCCTCTCTCGGAAAAGGCGTGGCCTCGGCGGCTCTCGGAGCGCTTTTGCAGGCGCGGGGCTTCTCCGTGCGCCTGAGGAAACTCGACCCCTATCTGAACGTCGATCCGGGGACGATGAGCCCCTTTCAGCACGGGGAGGTGTTCGTCACCGACGACGGGGCGGAGACCGACCTCGATCTCGGCCACTATGAGCGCTTCACCGGGGTCTCGGCGGCCCAGTCGGACAACGTGACGACCGGGCGGATCTATTCGACAATCATCGAGAAGGAGCGCCGGGGCGATTATCTTGGCGCGACCGTGCAGGTGATCCCGCACGTGACGGACGCCATCAAGGAGTTCGTCCTGAAGCCGGCGGACGCCGATTTCGTCCTGTGCGAGATCGGCGGCACCGTCGGCGACATCGAGGGGCTGCCCTTCTTCGAGGCGATCCGTCAGCTCGGGAACGAACTGCCGCGCCGGCAGGCGATCTTCGTCCACCTCACCCTCATGCCGTGGATCCCGTCCGCTGGCGAATTGAAGACTAAGCCGACCCAGCACTCGGTGAAAGAGCTGCGCTCGATCGGCATCCAGCCGGATGTTCTGCTCGTCCGGTGCGACCGTCCGATCCCGGAGGGCGAGAAGCGCAAGATCGCGCAGTTCTGCAATGTGCGGTCCTCCGCGGTCATCCCGGCGCTCGATTCCGAGACGATCTACAAAGTGCCGCTCGACTATCACCGGGCGGGCTTCGACCGGGAGGTGCTGGACGCCTTCGGCATCGACCCGGCGCCGCCGCCCCAGCTTGCGCGGTGGCGCGAGGTCGCCGAGACCATCCTGAAGCCTGACGGCGAGGTGACCATCGGCGTCGTCGGCAAATACACCGGCATGAAGGACGCCTATAAATCCCTCACAGAGGCGCTCATCCACGGCGGCGTCGCCAACAAGATCCGTGTCAGGATCGACTGGATCGATTCAGAACTCTTCGAGCGGGAGGAGGAGGCCGTCGCGCGGCTGGAGGACGTCGACGGCGTTCTCGTCCCCGGCGGCTTCGGCGAGCGCGGCTCGGAAGGCAAGATCGCCGCCGTGCGCTTCGCCCGCACGCGGAAGATCCCCTATTTCGGCATCTGCTTCGGCATGCAGATGGCCGTTATCGAAGCCGTTCGCTCGCTCCTCGGGGACGAGGGCGCCGGCTCCTCGGAGTTCGCCGAACGCGAAGACCCGGTGGTCGGCCTCATGACCGAATGGGAGAAGGACGGCGCGCGCGAGACCCGCGAAGCGGGCGGCGATCTCGGCGGCACCATGCGCCTCGGCGCCTATGAGGCGGTGCTGGCGGAGGGCTCGCTCGTCGCCGAAGCTTACGGAACCACCCGCATCTCCGAGCGTCACCGCCATCGCTATGAGGTCAACATGGCCTATACGGAGCGCCTCGCCGAGCATGGCGTCAAATTCACCGGCCTCTCCCCCGACGGCCGCCTGCCGGAGATCGTCGAGGTGGAGACCCACCCCTGGTTCGTCGGCGTCCAGTTCCACCCGGAGCTGAAGTCGAGGCCGATGGACCCGCACCCGCTCTTCCGCGATTTCATCGCGGCGGCGGTGCGGCATTCGCGGTTGGTTTGAAGGGACGGGACAGGTTCGATTGATCTTAACACAGCCACACCAGTTTCGGATTCCGGCAAGTGTGGAGCGCCAATTAACGCATTGAATCTTGTAATGATTCTCAGCAAGCCTGTTACGTTCATATTTGACAAGCTTGTCAAGCGGTGAGAACATAAAAAGAACGTTGGGTCGGTAGCATGACTGAATCAAAAATTGAATGGACCGATGCAACATGGAACCCGGTGGCCGGATGTTCTCAGGCCAGTGCTGGTTGTACGAACTGTTATGCCATGCAGATGGCTCGTCGCCTCGAAGCAATGGGCGTCGAAAAATATGAAGGGTTAACTCGAAAGAGTGGCAAACGGACACTCTGGCGTGGCGTCGTCCGGCAGGATTATAGTGCGCTCGAGATTCCCTATCGCTGGAAGAAGCCGCGAAAAATTTTTGTGAACTCTATGAGCGATCTCTTTCATGCGAAAGTTAGTGATAAGTTCATTCTGGCCGTCTGGAAAGTCATGCGCGAGACGCCGCATCACCATTATCAGATACTCACGAAACGACCTGAACGCATGCGGCACGCACTCGAAACGCTGATAGACGACATCTTACCAAATGTTTGGTTAGGAACAAGTGTTGAAGATGCCAATGTTGCCGAACGTATCGATCATCTGCGTCATGTTCGTGCAAAGATCAGATTTATTTCGTTCGAGCCGTTAATAGGACCGGTTGGGACAATTGACTTAACCGGGATTCACTGGGCGATTGTTGGCGGTGAAAGTGGTGCGTCAGCCCGGCCAATTAAAGAAGAATGGATCGATGAAATCCTTTCGCAGTGCTTGGAGTACAAATCAGCGTTCTTTTTCAAGCAATGGGGAACATGGGGCAAGGACAACAAAAAGCGCTCCAAGAAGGCCAATGGTCGCGAGTATCGTGGCAAGATTTGGGATGAAATGCCGGACGTGTATCATCAGTGCGCCGCTTGAGAAAAGGCGAGAATAGAGTTGGTCAAAATGGCTTATAATTGGGGGGATGGTGCGAAGCTTGATGAGCATACGAAGCGAAAACACAAAGTTCTTCGAGAGTATTTTAGAGAGTACTTAGTCACGCGTTGCCAAATACGGCATCGGGAACGTTTCCGGGTAGCAATTATAGATGGTTTTGCGGGGGCAGGCCGTTATGCATGCGGGACTCCTGGTTCACCACTGATTTTTCTAGAGACGTTAGATCGAGCAGTTCGAGAGATAAATTTTCGCCGAGCCGCCGAAGGTACACGCCCGATTCAGATCGAGTGTTTTGCAGTTTTCAATGATAAAAATCCGGCTGCAATATCAGAATTGCGCACTCATACGGCGAGGCTGATTGAAGGTATTCGATCAACAAATAAAGACTTGCATATCCGTATTGAGTTTTTCGATGAGGAGTTCGAGGTTCTTTATCCGCGAATAAAGTCATTTTTATCAGATGGATGCTATCAGAATGTTATATTTAATCTAGACCAGTACGGATATTCCAATGTCAATATGGCTATTCTGAGTGAAATCATGGTTAGATGGGCATCAGCTGAAATATTTCTAACCTTTGCGATAGAAACGCTTTTGACCTACTTTCCATCCAATGAGGCCAAAAATTATATTCTCAATGACGAACCAGGGTTAAAAAAGGAAATTTATGCGTTCCTCCAAGATGGTGGGGAGGTAATTAATAAGCGTGAATGGCTTGGCGCCGCTGAGCAGATTGTTTATGAACAGCTCAAGCTAGTTGCACCTTTTGTCAGTACATTTTCAATTCATAACCCAGATGGCTGGCGCTATTGGCTAATCCATTTTGCAAATCATTCACGAGCACGACAAGTTTACAATGACATACTGCATGAGAATAGTACATCGCAGGCTCATTTCGGTCGCTCGGGACTAAATATGCTTTCGTTTAATCCTGCCGAAGATGGTATGCTTTATCTTTTTACAGATGAAGCGCGCGAACAGGCTATTAAACAGCTTCATGAGGATATTCCGAATAAAATCTCAGAGCACGGTGATTCTCTCGGAGTTGAGGAATTTCATTTATGCGTTTATAAAGAAACGCCCGCACATAGCCGTGATATTAACAAAGTTATAATTGAGAGTGACGACCTTGAAGTTCGCACACCGACGGGTGGAGAGCGCCGAACAGCTCATACCATCAAGACTGTAGATACAATTCGTCTGAAGCGGCAGCGCAGCTTCTTTCCTATGTTTCCTCGCAAAGTCTGAATTGCCATATTATACTAATTTCCTCACCTGATAACTGACAAGAAAAAGTCTATCTCATAGTTTTATTCTGAAATTACGGTATGCACCCGTTGAGTGCTGCCGTATATCGCTTTTCCCAGCAGCGAAAGTCAACAGACGTGCTCTCAGCCGCCCCTCAATACCCCACCGAGATCACGCCCGCGGTCGGGTGCGGCGCGGACTGCATGGCGGCGTAGGCGACGAAGCCGCGCGTGGAGCGGGCTTCGTCGAGGCGGGCGGCGCGAACGTCGTCGGGCATGGCGGCGAGGAGGGTGAAGCCCGTCGCGCGCCCGACGCGACGGACTATCCGAACACCAGCGAAAGCGGCCAGGGCCATTTGTGCAGCGGCGTGTTTTTCTCCGAGCACAGCGTATGCATCAGGCGGCTGCGGTCGGCGAGTGCGAGGACGGCGAGGGCCTGCTCGTCCAGCGGATAGCAGCGTTCGGTC
>JBCBJX010000070.1:0-17468 GCA_038522735.1 Pseudomonadota bacterium | reverse complement strand
GTGAGGACGGCGAAGTTCGCCTCGGTCTCCGCCAGGAGATAGTCGAGCACGCCCCAGGAATAGGAGCCGAACGCGCCGCCCCCCTGCAGCCCGACCGCGAGGCTCTCGCCCGGCGCCGCGGTGCTGCGGGCGGGTTTGTCGGCGCGGTCGAGAAAGCGCCGCGCCCGATCGATGAGCGCGCGGGCGCCGTTTGCAGTATCGGTCATGGGCGCTCGTTCTGGGATGCGTCGCGACGAGGGGGCAAGCGGGCGGGGCATGGCGCCGAGGATGCTGGCGTTCCGTCAAACCTTGGTTATGTTGCGGTGCAAAACAATAGGAAAAAGACGCCGAATGACGACGCCCGCCTACGCCCTCGCCGGAGAGCCGCCCGCCGGATGGACCGTGCGCGAGGGCTCGACCTCCTTCATGCAGGCGATCGAGCCGACCTGGTTCGCGCCCATGGACGCCGACCCCCTCGACGGGATCTGCGGCTTCGTCGCCGAAGAGCGCCACGGCAACTCGATCGGCGTCGTCCATGGCGGCGCGCTCTTGACCCTCGCGGACATCGCCCTCTGGGGCGCGGCCCGGCGGGTCGTCGGGCCGATGCAGGCGTTCACGGTGACGCTCTCTTCGGAGTTCGTCGCCGGGGCGAAGACCGGCCAGTGGGTCTGCGCGACCGGGGAGCTCATCCGCGCCGGCTCGAAAATGATGTTCGCCCGCGGCGTCGTCTACGCCGACGGCGCCCCGTCGCTCGTTTATTCCGGAACCCTCAAGCGCATTTCAAACCGCGAGCCCTATACAACGGGCTGAAGCGCCTGTTTGCGCCTGCGACGACCTCGCCTAACGTCCTGCGATGACCGACGAGATCGACCGGCTCCGCCTCGCAGCCGCCACGGTGCTCCGGGTTCTGAAGATCATGGAGCCGGAAATCCCGACGGCCCACGACCGCTTCAAAACCCATCCGAGCGACATCGCGGCGCTTCACTTCATCGGCGACCATCCAGGCGGCCGGAGCCGCGCCCTCGCGGACTTTCTCGGGGTCGCCGCGACGACCGCCACCTCCATCGTCGATCGGCTGGTGAACGCGGGGCTTGTCGCCCGGGAGCGGCCGGCGGGCGACCGGCGTTCCGTCGCCCTGTCGTTGACGGGCGAGGGCGAGGCGGCGCGGGCCGCGGTGATCTCAGAAGAACGCGAGACGAACCGGCGGTTCCTCGAGGCGCTTCCCGCCGCCCGGCGCGCCGCCTTCGTGCGCTCGATGGAGCTGATCGCAGGCAAACTGAACGCCGATTGAAAAATACGATCACCGTACTATTCTCCCAGCGTACGGTCCTGAGGGCCGGCGGCGGGAGGATCCGTAATGATATTGATGCTGATGAGCGCTGTTCTGGCGGGAGCGGCGGCGCAACCAGGCGGCGGCGTCGAAGGCTGGGACGGCGCGCGCCTCCTCGCCCTCATCGACGCCGACATGGCCGCGACGGCTTACGCCGACGGCCGGCTCCATCCGATCGCCGACGCCGAAGACGCGGCGATCGTGATCAACCCCGGGACCGGCGCCCGTCTTGCGACGGCCCCCGTTTCGAACACGGTCATGGGCTGGCCGGGCTCGATGGTCGTCTCCCGGGACAGGCGTCTCGCTTATGTCGTCTCCAGCCGGGGACCGGTCGATCGCGGTCTGGAACGGGTCGAGCGCAACGTGTTCGAGGACTTTCCGGACGCCCGCACCCTGACAGTTCTTGAGATCGAAACCGGCGACGTACTCGGCGCGCTGGATGTCTGCAACGCGCCCATGTCCGTCGATCTCGCGCCCGGCGGCGACTGGCTTCTCATTGCGTGCCGCGACGACGACAACGAGCTGACCGTCGTTCCGCTGACGGACGGCGATCCAGGCGCGCCGCGGCCCTTCGACCTCGATCTTCCCGCGTTCACGACCCGCGCGATCGACGAGGGCGCGACCTACGCCGTGGCGCGGCCGGACGGGCGGGCCGCCGGCCTCGTCCTCAGCAATCGCGCCGTCGTCCGTGTCGATCTTGAGCTTGGCGCCGACGGCGTCCCGGTCGCCGCCAGCCCGGGCGAGCCGCTCGAAACCGACCGCTGGCTGAGCGTCGCGCGCTGGACGCGGTCGGGTTCCGCCCTCGTCGTCGCCGATGTCGGCTGGGGACCGCGCCCGATCGACGCCGTCCTCAATCGGAACGGGGAAATCGTGTCGTTCGCTCTGCCGGCGACGGGCGCGCCGAAGATCCTCGGGGCGGCGACCGTGTCAAAAAGTCCGGAGGCGATCGAATTCAACCGCGTCGGCGATCTTCTCGCCGTCGTCAATATGGAGCGGACCTATCTGCCGGGCGGGCTCACGGCGATCTTCCGTGGGCGCTCGGCGTCGTCTCTCTCCCTCGTCGCCATCGACGACGCGACGGGCGATCTCAGAACGCTCGGGAAACCGGTGCGGTTTCGCGGCGTCCTGCCGGAGGACGCGGTGTTCGACGCCGACGGCGACCGCATCGCCGTCGTCGTCTACCAGGACCACGGCGCGCCCCGGAGCGACGGTTGGATCACGTTTTTCCGGATCGACGGGACTGGCGACGACCGCCGCGCTGTGGAGACGGGAGAGCGGATCGCGCTCCCCCGCGGCGGCCACGATCTCGCGGCCGTCGACTGAACCTCAGCCTGCGAACGCCGTCTCAAGGGCGGCGATGTCGATCCTGCGCATCTGCATCATCGCGTCCCGGGCGCGGCCCGCGGCGGCCTTGTCGTCGGCGCCCATGAAGCGAGGCAGGGCTTCGGGAATGATCTGCCACGAGACGCCGAAACGGTCGACCAGCCAGCCGCACATGCTCTCCTCGCCGCCGCCCGCGAGCAGTTTCTCCCAGAGATCGCCCGTTTCCGCCTGATCTTTCGTCAGCACCGAGATCGAGGCGGCGGGCGTCGGCTTGAACATCGGCCCGGCGTTCAGAACCATGTAAGGCGCGCCGGCGAGGCGGAACTCGACGACCAGCGCCGGATGGTCCGGAACCGGATAGGACTTCGTCTCGATATGGCTTTCGGGTAGGAGTGAGACGTAGAACTCGGCGGCCTCCTCGCCGTCCTTGTCGAACCAGAGGCAGGTGCGCACTTTCGGTTTGTCGGTCATGGGATTTCTTCTCTCAGCGGGTTTAAAGGTCGTCGCGGAAGTCGGCGAACTGGGCGTCGAGGGCGCGACGAAAAGCAGGGCGCGCCTCGCAGCGATCCGTGTAAGCTAAAAGCGTGGCGTAAGCGCCGAGCGTTCCATCCTCGCGCAGTTCGCGCAGCACGGTCGTCATCATCAGATCACCGACGGTGAAGCGGTTTTCGAGGTGGTCGCGCGTTCGAAGACGGCGTTCGAGGGCGTCGAGACGCGTCTCGAGCCAGCCGTCGAGGGTCGCACGCATGTCCTCGCCGAGATGAGCGCGCAGGTGGTTGCGGTTGTCGACCTGCGGCTGAAGAGTCGTCAGGGCGGCGAACACCCAGCTCCAGGCGCGGGCCCGCCCCTGGGCGTCCGACGGCGCGAGCGCCTCGGAACGCGCGGCGATATGTAGGACGATCGCGCCCGATTCGAACATCTCGACATCGCCCTCGCGATAGGCGGGAACTTGCCCGAACGGCTGCCAGTCCCTGTAGGGATCGTCCGGCGAGGCTCCCGGATCGACGAGGCGCGCGGCGTAGGGCAGCCCCGCTTCCTCAAGCGCCCACCGCACACGGAGGTCTTTGACGAACCCCCGCGCGAAATCGGGGGCCCAGCCGAGTGCGGAAATGGTTGCGGTCATCGCGCAGTCCTTCGAGCGAGTCTGCTTGTCCCTCACGCGTCCAAAATCATCTCGAAGCCGCCGAAGATCATCCGGTTGCCGTCGAGCGGCATGGCGTTTTCCTCTCCCGCCATGCGTTCGTCGGCGAACACCTTCGGCATGCCGGCGTCGCGGACTTCCTTTGAAGGCCAGGTGATCCAGGAGAAGACGACGGTTTCGTCCGGCTCCCTTAAAACCGCGGTGTGCATGGAGTTGAGCTTTCCCTCCGGCACGTCGTCGCCCCAGCATTCGACGACCGTCAGCGCGCCGTGGTCCTTGAAGACGACGGCCGCGAGCGTCGCGAAGTCGAGATAGGCCTGTTTGTTTTTCGTCGGCACGGCCGCGAGAAATCCGTCTACGTAGGTCATGTCAGTCTCTCCTTGTGTTGGTTACGCATTGAACAGACGTTCGATGTATCGCCGGAGGTGGTCGGCGCTTTCGCGGGCGAGGGCGGGATCGCCTGTCGCTTTGGCGAGGATGAAGCCCCCCTGCAGAACGCACTGGGTGTGGCGGGCGAGGCTCTCAGCCGTCCAGCCCGCATCGATCCCGCGCTCGTCCATGGCGGCCTGAATGTCCGCCTCCAGAGTTACGGCGTGGCCGAAAATGCTGACTGCGCAGGCCTTGCGAATGTCCGGGTGCGTCCCGTAAATCTCCTGCGTCATCGTTCCGACGAGGCAGGTGAACTCCGCGATGTCGCCTTCGATGATCGCTTTGCGGAAATCGACATAAGCGAGCACCCGCTCCAGCGGATCCTCCGGCTCGTGATAGGGGGCGGTGCGGAAAAACTCGGCCGTCGTCTCCGCCCAGAACTCCGCCGCGGCGACGCCCAGCGCCTCCTTCGATTTGAAATGGTGAAAGAAGGCGCCTTTCGTCACGCCCGCCGCGGCGCAGAGATCATCGACCGTCGTCGCGGTGAAGCCCCGGGTGCGGATCGTATCCCGCGCCGCCTCTAGCAGCTTCGTCCGAGTGTCTGAAACGGCGGAACGGGCCACGATAATCTCCTTCGCGCAGGCAGTACCGACCAGTTGGTATGTTTGCAAGTATAAAAAACAGGATCTCGCCGACGCGGCGAGTCGGCGAGCCTGCTCGCAAGCCTCAGCGTTCGAACAGAGCCAGAAAGCCGCCGTAAATCAGACGTTTCCCGTCGAAGGGCATCGCGCTCATGTCCTTCGGCATACGCTCGTCCTCCATCATCGCCTGGTTCCCCGCGTCCCGGGCCTCTTTCGAGGGCCAGGTCACCCAGGAGAATACGACGGTTTCCTCCGGCGTGCGCATGACGGCGGAGTTCATGGAGTTCACCTCGCCGTCCGGAACGTCGTCGCCCCAGCATTCGACGACCGTCAGCGCGCCGTGGTCCTTGAAAATCTCCGCCATATCGGCGGCGACCTTTCGGTATTCTTCCTTTCTCGCCGTCGGAACAGCCAGAAGAAATCCGTCTACGTAAGTCATGACCGGGCCTCCCTGCTTGGGTCGAGGCGACCCTTAGCACGACGTTGCGCCTTGCGCCCGGTTCAGGCCCCGTCGCCCGCCGCCGCCATCGGGCCCATGGCGAGTTTCTGGGCCCGGTCCCGGCGCCAGAGGTCGATGGAGAAGACGGCGAGGCCGGCCCAGATGAGGCCGAACGTGACGGCGCGGCCGAGGGTGAAGGGCTCGCCATAGGCGACGCCGATGAGGAACTGAAGGCTCGGCGCCCCGTACTGAAGAAGCCCGATCGTAGAGAGCGGCAGCCGCCGCGCGCCCATGGTGAAAAGAATGAGCGGCGCGACCGTGAACGGCCCCGCTGCGATGAGGAGCGCGGCGGTGGATGCTGCGTCGTCGAAGGCGCCGAACCCCGCCGCGCCGCTTGTCTGCCAGAACAGGATGATCCCGAGCGCGATCGGCGCGATGAGCGCGATTTCGACGAAATGTCCGCTCACGGCGTCGGCGTTGATGGTCTTGCGCAGATAGCCGTAGGTCGCGAACGAGGTCGAGAGCGTCAGCGAGATCCAGGGAAAGCGGCCGAGGGTCACCAGCTCCTGTGCGATCGCGACGCCGGCGAGGCCGATGGCGATCTTCTGGGCGCCGGAGATTTTCTCGCCGAGAAACGCCGCGCCGATGGCGACGCTCATCAGCGGGTTGATGAAATAGCCGAGGCTCGCGTCCAGCAGGCGCTCGTTGGCGATCGACCAGATGAAGAGACCCCAGTTGATGAGGATGAGGAGCGTGGTCAGCGCCAGGATCGCGACGCATCGCGGCGACAGGAACAGCCGTTTGATGTCGGACCATTTCGCCATGACCGCCGCAAGGGCGACGAGGGCGGGCAGCGACCAGAATACGCGGTGCGCCAGCACCTCCGTCGGCGGAACATGCCCGAGGAGCTTGTAGAAAAGCGGCATGACGCCCCAGATGGAGAACGCCCCGACGCCGGCGAGAAACCCGATGGAGGTCTCCCGCCCCGCGTCGGTCGCGGTCGCGCTCACGCCGCCCGGCTTTCGACGACGCCGCGATTGATCGCAAGCTCGGCGATCTGTACGGCGTTGAGCGCTGCGCCCTTGCGCAGATTGTCGGAGACGATCCAGATGGCCAGGCCGTTATCGACCGTCGGATCGACGCGAATGCGCGAGACGAACGTCGCGAAGTCGCCCGCGCACTCGACCGGCGTCACGTATCCGCCGTCCTCGCGTTTGTCGATCACGAGGAGGCCCGGGCTCTCGCGCAGGATCTCGCGGGCCTCTTCGTCCGAGATCGGATCTTCAAACTCGATGTTCACCGCCTCGGAGTGGCCGACAAAGACGGGGACCCGCACGCAGGTGGCGGTGAGCTTGATCTTCGGGTCGAGGATCTTCTTCGTCTCCGCCGTCATCTTCCACTCTTCTTTCGTGAAGCCGTCCTCCATGAAGACGTCGATGTGCGGGATGACGTTGAAGGCGATCTGCTTGGTGAAATTCTCCGGCTCCGTCGGATCGGCGACATAGAGCGCTTTCGTCTGGTTCCAGAGCTCGTCCATCGCTTCCTTGCCCGCTCCGGAGACGGACTGATAGGTGGCGACGACCACTCGTTTGATCCGCGCCCGGTCGTGCAGGGGCTTCAGGGCGACGACGAGCTGCGCCGTTGAGCAGTTCGGGTTGGCGACGATCCCCTTCTTAGCCTTTTCGATCGCGTCCGGGTTCACCTCCGGCACGATGAGGGGGCAGTCCGGGTCCATGCGGAAATGGGAGGAGTTGTCGATGACGAGGGCGCCTGCTCTCGCCGCCTTCGGGCCCCATTCCGCCGAGACCGAACCCCCCGCCGCGAAGAGGGCGATATCGACCCGCGAGAAATCGAACTGTTCGAGGTCCTCGCACTTCAGCGTTCGGTCGCCATAGGAGACCTCGACGCCGAGGGAGCGGCGCGAGGCGACGGCGTGGATTTCGGAAACCGGAAACAGGCGCTCCTCGAGGATCGCCAGCATCTCCTTGCCGACAGCGCCGGTGGCGCCGACGACGGCGACGGAATAGCTCATGGGGGAGGCTCCTTTCGCAGCGCAAAATGAGCGCGCGCGCCCGGGAGTTCAAGCCGTTTCCGGCCGGGCGTTCGGCCTCAGGGCGCGACGTACGGGTCGAGCCGGTCCGTCAGCTTCGCAAGGCCGCGGCGGGCGCGGTGGAGCCAGTTGGCCGGGTCGCCTTTCATGCGCATCTCGGGGAAAGGGGTCGCCGGGGTCTCGACGCGGAGGAACGTGCAGAGGGGTCCCCAGAGCATCGGCTCGTCGGCGGACATGACGAGGAGGTCGTCCGGCCGGTCCGCGAAGTGCTCGCGCACGGCGGCGTCGTGGGCTGCGAAGACGGTCCGCCACGCCTCCTGATGCTCCGCGCCGACATGCTCCGCGCCGACGAAGAACGACATCATCGCCGTGTTCGGCGCCCGCCAGAGGCCGGCGAGGGTTTCAGCCCAGCGCTCAGCGTCGCGGGTCGTCAGGATGAAGCGCGAGCCCGGGAACCGCCGGTCGAGGGCGTGATAGAAGAGGGGCCAAGGCTCGCCCGCGACGGCGTCCGCTTTCTTGGCGAGTTCAAGCGCCATTTCCTCGCCGAGGGTTTCGAGCGCCTCCAGCGGCTGGTCGAGGCCGAAGGGCCCCTGCACCTTGTAGCCGAGCTCTTTCAGCGCCGCGCGGAGCGACGTCGTCCCCGTATTCGGGAAGCCGATGCAGAAGACCTTGGGGCGGCGGGGAGCCATGGGCGCCTCGGGAAACGTTTAGTCCCGTTCTAGGCGGCAAACCTTTTATGAACGTTGACGGGTCCCGCCCCGCTCCAAGGGCCGCGCCGTTGTGCGCCGCCGCGGCCGTCCTTAAGGAAGGGGAAAATCCCCAACCGGCGCGGAGGCCTCCCCATGAACATCCACGAATACCAGGCGAAAGAGCTTCTGAAATCCTTCGGCGCGCCGGTCGCCGACGGCCGCATCGTGCTCGACGCCGCCGAAGCGGAAGCCAAAGCCGCCGAACTGCCGGGGCCGCTTTACGTGGTGAAAGCGCAGATCCACGCCGGCGGCCGCGGCAAGGGCAAGTTCAAGGAGGCCGAAGCCGGCGAGAAAGGCGGTGTGCGCCTCGCGAAGTCCCCGGCTGAGGCCGCCGAATTCACCCAGCAAATGCTCGGCAACACCCTCGTCACCAAGCAGACGGGCGAGGCCGGCAAGCAGGTGAACCGCATCTATATCGAGGACGGGGCGGACATCGAGACCGAGCTTTATCTCTCCGTACTCGTCGACCGGGCGACCTCGCGCGTCGCCTTCATCGCCTCCACCGAGGGCGGGGTGAATATCGAGGAGGTGGCGGAGGAGACGCCTGAAAAGATCCTCACCGTCGATATCGACCCGGCGACCGGCTGCATGCCCCATCACGGCCGCACCATCGCGAAGGGCCTCGGGCTCACGGGTGCGGCGTTCAAAGAGGGCGTGAAACTCGTCCAGACCCTCTACAAGGCCTTCGTCGAGACCGACATGGACATGCTGGAGGTGAACCCCCTCATCGTCATGAAGAACGGCTCCTTACGCGTGCTCGACGCCAAGGTCGGCTTCGACGGCAACGCCCTTTATCGGCATAAGGACATTGAAGAGCTTCGCGACGAGACGGAGGAGGACGAATTCGAGCGCCGGGCGGCTGAGTTCGACCTCTCTTACGTCAAGCTCGACGGCGATATCGGCTGCATGGTGAACGGCGCCGGCCTCGCCATGTCGACCATGGACATCATTAAGTATTACGGCGCCGAGCCCGCGAACTTCCTCGATGTCGGCGGCGGCGCCTCGAAGGAGAAGGTCACCGAGGCGTTCAAGATCATCACCTCCGACCCGGCGGTGAAGGGCATCCTCGTCAACATCTTCGGCGGCATCATGCGCTGCGACGTCATCGCCGAAGGCGTCATCGCCGCAACCAAGGAAGTCGGCCTCTCCGTCCCCCTCGTCGTGCGCCTCGAAGGCACGAACGTGGAGCTCGGCAAGAAGATCCTCAACGAAAGCGGCCTCGCCATTACGGCTGCGGACGATCTCGACGACGCGGCGAAGAAGATTGTGGCGGCTGTGAAGGGGTGATTTTCCGCCCCAGGACGAAACCTGTGTAAGGCTTCCCGCGGCTTGACCGCGGGGCCCATGGCGCCTCTGACGCAACGTTCGCCGCCGGTTCGAGCCGGGAGGTCCATGGCAGCCGACCAAACTCCGGAGCGGCGAGGCGCCGTTTGGAGTTGGGTCCCACGGTCAAGCCGTGGGAAGACAGGGGTCGGCGACCACCGTTCGCGCTTAGAGGAGACCCCGCCCATGACCCCCCAGGCCCCCATCAGTTCCGGCTTCGGCCATTCCTCCGTCGCCGCCGAGGTGATCTCCGGCGTCGATCTTTCCGGCAGGACCGCCGTCGTGACGGGCGGGTATTCGGGGATCGGGGTGGAGACCGTGCGCGCGCTCGCGGGCGCCGGGGCGCGGGTGGTGGTTCCGGGCCGCGATGAAGCGAAGGCGCGCGAGGCGCTGGCGGGCGTTTCCGGCGACGTGGCGCTCGCCGCCATGGACCTTGCGGACCTTGCGAGCGTCAAAGCCTTCGCGGCTGACATCGTCGCGGCGGGGCCGGTGCATCTCCTCATTAACAACGCCGGGATCATGGCGTGCCCGGAGACGCGCATCGAGCCCGAGGGCTGGGAGCAGCAGTTCGCGGTGAACCATATCGGCCACTTCGTGCTGACGGAGGCCCTGGCGCCGGCCCTCAAGGCGGCGAACGGCGCCCGGGTCGTCGCGCTTTCCTCCTCCGGCCACCGCATCACCGACATCCGCTGGGACGACGTGCATTTTACGTCCGAACCTTACGACAAATGGAAGGCCTACGGACAATCGAAGACGGCGAATTCCCTCTTCGCGGTGGAGCTCGACAGGCGGATGAAGGACGACGGGGTCCGCGCCTTCGCCGTCCACCCAGGCGGCATCCAGACGCCCCTGCAGCGCCACCTGCCCAAGGAGGAAATGGTCGCGATGGGCTGGATTAAAGAGAACGGCGAGCTTTCCGATATCGCAAAAGAGATGTTCAAGACCGTGGAGCAGGGCGCGGCGACGAGCGTCTGGGCGGCGACGGCGCCGACGCTCGACGGGATGGGCGGCGTCTATTGCGAAGATTGCGACATCGCCTGGCTCGCCAAGGAGGACGCGCCCCTCCACGCCCATGTCCGCCCCCACGCGGTGAACCCCGAAAGCGCCGAACGCCTCTGGGCGATGACGGAGGCGATGTTGGCGGGGTGACCCTCATGCGACTCCCCGCGGCTTGACCGCGGGGCCCATGGCGCGACAGTCGCGGCGCTCATGGGCGGTCGGCCCGCACCCTGGGTCCCGCGGTCAAGCCGCGGGAAGCCGTTTCTGACGCATCTTCCGAAAGCCCCGCCCATGTCCGCTCCCGCGCCTTTCACCTTCGTCCACCCCCTGCGCATCCGCTGGGCCGAATGCGACGCCCAGGGCGTCGTCTTCAACGCCCAGTATTATTTCCTCTTTGATGTGGGGCTGACGGAGTATTTCCGCGAGCTCGGCTATGGCGGCGTCAACGGGCTCGAGTTTTTCACCGTCGCCTCCTCGGCAGAGTTTCTCGGCTCGGCGCGCTTCGACGAGATGGTGGACGTCGCCGTGCGCATCGCCCGCCTCGGCCGGACTTCAGTTCATCATGAATTCGCGATCTTCCGGGACGGGGAGACGCTGACCACCGGGCGGGCTTCCTATGTCAACTGTCTGCCGGGCACCCAGGAAAAGGCGCCCCTGCCGGAGGACTTCGTCGCCGCCGTCATGAAACTGGAGCGCACGCCGCCGGAGCGGTGAGCGGAAGCGGTGGCGTTTATGCTGCGACCGCGCTAACCCCTCGCGGACACTTCGCATCCCCTCCCATCGAGACAGGAAGGCTCGCCCATGTCCGTGCTCGTCGACGCGTCCACCAAAGTCATCTGCCAGGGCATTACCGGCTCCCAGGGCACGTTCCATACGGAGCAGGCGATCGCCTACGGCACGAAGATGGTCGGCGGCGTCACGCCCGGCAAAGGCGGCCAGACCCATCTCGACCTGCCGGTCTTCGACACGGTGCGCGAGGCGCGCGAGGCGACGGGCTGCGACGCTTCGGTGATCTACGTGCCGCCGCCCTTCGCCGCGGACTCGATCCTTGAAGCGATTTCCGCCGAGATCCCTCTCGTGGTCTGCATCACGGAGGGCATTCCGGTGCAGGACATGATCAAGGTGAAGCGCGCCCTCGACGGTTCGAACACCCGCCTCGTCGGGCCGAACTGCCCGGGCGTCATCACGCCGGACGAGTGCAAGATCGGCATCATGCCGGGGCACATCCACCGCAAGGGCAATGTCGGGATCGTCTCGCGCTCGGGCACGCTCACCTATGAGGCGGTGCACCAGACGACGGCGGCGGGGCTCGGCCAGTCGACCTGCGTCGGCATCGGCGGCGACCCGGTGAAGGGCACGGACTTCATCGACGTCCTGGAGCTTTTCCTCGCCGACGAGGAGACCGAAAGCATCATCATGATCGGCGAGATCGGCGGCTCGGCGGAGGCGGACGCGGCGGAGTTCCTCGCGGCGAACACATCGAAGAAGCCGACCGTCGGCTTTATCGCCGGCGTCACGGCGCCTCCGGGGCGCCGGATGGGCCACGCGGGCGCGATTGTCTCCGGGGGGGCCGACACCGCCGAAGCGAAGATCGAGGCGATGAAGAACGCCGGCATCGCCGTCTCGCCGACGCCCGCCGCCCTCGGATCGACCCTCGTCGATCTTCTGAAGGGCTGAGATCGCGGAAATTCGACTTTCGGCCCGTAGCCTGACCCTTCAGTCTTGGTTAAGACGGGATTGATCATATCTGCAGATCATTCGCACCAGACAGCACCGGTCCGCACCCATGGCACATGACGGCGAAACGCCCTCGGCCGGCGGCGCCCTTAACGAAGCGCTCGCAGCCACCTCCTTTCTCTCCGGCGCCAGCGCGCAATTTCTGGAAAATCTGTACGCGACGTATGAGCGCGACCCGTCCTCGGTCTCCGAGGAATGGCGCCGCTTCTTCGACGATCTCGGCGATCCGCGCGGCGACGCGGCGAAGAACGCCGACGGCCCGAGCTGGAAACGCGCCGACTGGCCGCAGCCGGTCAACGGCGAGCTGACGAGCGCCCTCGACGGCGACTGGTCGGCGCTCGAGCCTCACGAACTTGAGCCTCGCGTCACGGAGAAGCTGAAGGAGCGCGCGCCCGCCGCGAACGACGCCGAGATCCGCAAGGCGACCCAGGATTCCATCAGCGCCCTCATGCTGATCCGCGCCTACCGCATCCGCGGGCACCTGGTCGCCGATCTCGACCCGTTGAAGCAGACTGCGAACGCGTCGCACCCGGAGCTTGAGCCGGAAACCTACGGCTTCGCCGAAGCCGATATGGACCGGCCGATCTTCATCAACTTCGTCCTCGGCCTCGAAACCGCGACCCTGCGGGAGATCCTGGAGATCGTGAAGCGGACCTATTGCGGGACGTTCGCGATCGAGTTCATGCATATCAGCGATCCGGAGGAAAAAGCCTGGCTGCAGCGCCGCATCGAAGGGCCGGACAAAGAAATCGCCTTCACCGAGAACGGCAAACAGGCGATCTTAAAAAAGCTCATCGAGGCGGAGGGCTTTGAAAAGTTCCTGCACGTTAAATATACGGGCACGAAGCGCTTCGGCCTCGACGGGGCGGAATCGACGGTGCCGGCGCTTGAGCAGATCATCAAGCGGGGCGGCGCCCTCGGCGTCAAAGAGATCATCGTCGGCATGCCGCACCGGGGCCGGCTGAACGTTCTCGCCGCGGTGATGGGCAAGCCCTATCACCATATCTTCCACGAGTTTCAGGGCGGCTCGGTGACGCCGTCCGACGTCGAAGGCTCCGGGGACGTCAAATATCACCTCGGCGCCTCGTCGGACCGGGTCTTCGATGGAAACTCCGTCCACCTCTCCCTGTCGGCGAACCCGTCGCACCTTGAAGCGGTGAACCCGGTGGTGCTCGGCAAATCCCGCTGCAAGCAGGACAAGATCGCGCCTCCCGAGGAGCTCACGACGCCGCGTACGCACATTCTGCCGCTGCTCCTTCACGGCGACGCCGCCTTCGCGGGGCAGGGCCTCGTGGCGGAGTGCCTGTCGCTTTCGGGGCTGAAGGGCTACCGCACCGGCGGCACGATCCACTTCATCGTCAACAACCAGATCGGCTTCACGACGAGCCCGAAATACGCGCGTTCCTCTCCCTACCCATCGGATGTCGCGAAGATGGTCGACGCGCCGATCTTCCACGTGAACGGCGACGATCCGGAGGCCGTTGTTTACGCTGCAAAAGTCGCGACCGAGTTCCGTCAGCAGTTCGGGTCCGACGTCGTCATCGACATGTTCTGCTATCGCCGGTTCGGACACAATGAAGGCGACGAGCCTTACTTCACCCAGCCGCTGATGTACAAAAAGATCCGCGATCACCGCTCGGCGCGGGATCTCTATGCGGAGCGTCTGGAAGCTGAAGGCGTCATCCCCGCCGGGTGGGCGGAGAAAGAGCAGAACGACTTTCAGGCGTTTCTCGAAAGCGAGTTCAAGTCCGGCGAGGACTTCAAGCCCAACAAAGCCGACTGGCTGGACGGGGCCTGGTCGGGCATCTCGCTGCCGGACGACGGCGATCGCCGCGGCGACACGGCCGTGGAGCAAAGCCTCCTGAAAGGCCTTGGCGAGACCCTCACGACGATCCCGGATGGTTTCAACGCCCACAAGACCCTGAAGCGCGTGCTCGGACAGAAAGAGAAGATGTTCGCGGGCGAGCAGGGTTTCGACTGGGCGACGGCGGAAGCGCTCGCCTTCGGGTCGCTGATCAATGAGGGCTATCGCGTTCGCCTCTCCGGCCAGGATTCAGGCCGCGGCACCTTCTCCCAGCGCCATTCGGTGTTCGTCGATCAGGAAACGGAGAAACGCCACACGCCGCTCCGCCACGTCAAGGGCGCTCGCGGCATGTTCGAGGTGATCGACTCCAATCTCTCCGAGTTCGCGGTCATGGGCTTCGAGTACGGGTATTCCCTCGCCGACCCGAACTGCCTCACCCTCTGGGAGGGGCAGTTCGGCGATTTCGCGAACGGCGCGCAGGTGGTGATCGACCAGTTCATCTCGTCCGGCGAGCGCAAATGGCTCAGAATGTCCGGCCTCGTCCTTCTCCTGCCGCACGGCTATGAGGGGCAGGGGCCGGAGCACTCCTCGGCGCGTCTGGAGCGATTCCTGCAGCTCTGCGCCCAGGACAATATGCAGGTTGCGAACTGCACGACGCCGGCGAATTATTTCCATATTCTCCGCCGGCAGATCCACCGGAAGTTCCGCAAGCCGCTGGTGATCATGACGCCGAAATCGCTGCTGCGCCACAAGCGCTGCGTCTCGACCATCGATGAGATGAGCCTCGGCTCTTCTTTCCACCGGGTGCTCTGGGACGACGCCGAGTACAAGCCGGGATCGACGATCAAGCTGCGGTCGGACGAGAAAATCCGCCGTGTCGTGATCTGTTCCGGCAAGGTCTATTACGACCTTCTCGAAGAACGCGAGAAGCGCGAGATCGACGACGTCTATCTCCTCCGCGTCGAGCAGTTCTATCCGTTCCCGGCGCAATCGCTTATGAAGGAGCTGACCCGCTTCAAGGTCGCGGACATGGTCTGGTGCCAGGAAGAGCCGAAGAACATGGGCGCCTGGTTCTTCATGGAGCCGAACATCGAGTGGACCCTCGGCCAGATCGGCGCGGACCGCCCGCGACCGCGCTATGTCGGCCGTCCCGCCGCCGCATCGCCTGCGACCGGTCTTATGAAAGCCCATCAGGCGGAGCTGAAAGCGTTCATGGACGAAGCCTTCGCCTGACCGTCCGCAGGCGCATTGAAGAAAGAAGACGAACGAAATGGCTGTTGAAATCACCGTGCCGGCCGCCGGCGAAAGCGTCTCGGAGGCCGATATCGGCGAATGGCTGAAGGCGGAAGGCGATTTCGTGAACGCCGACGAGCCGGTCGTCACTCTGGAGACGGACAAAGCCTCCATGGACGTCCCGGCCCCCGCCGCCGGGGTGCTCAAGGCGCTGAAGGCCAAGGAAGGCGACACGGTCTCCGTCGGCGACGTCATCGCGATCATTGAAGAAGGCGAGGGCGCGTCTGCAAACGGGGGCGCGAGCGGCAGCTCCAAAGCCGCTGAAAAACCGTCCTCATCGAGCGCCAGGGAGCCTGCCTCCGCCGACGGCGAGGAGGGCGAGGAGATCGAGGTGACGGTTCCGGCCTCCGGCGAAAGCGTCACCGAGGCCGATATCGGCGAGTGGTTGAAAAAAGAGGGCGACCAGGTCGCCGCCGACGAGCCGATCGTTACGCTGGAGACGGACAAAGCCTCCATGGACGTGCCGGCCCCCGCCGCGGGCGTCCTGAAAACTCAGAAGGCGAAGGAAGGCGATACGGTCTCCGTCGGCGACGTCATCGCCGTCATCGCCGCCGGCGCGACGGCCGAGGCGAAAACCAACGGCGCCGCGCCCGCCAGGGCGGAACAGAAAACGGAGGCGAAAGCACCGTCCTCGGAGAAACCGCTTTCACCGGCGCCCCGCCGGGTGATCGAGGAGCATGACCTCGACCCCTCGAACATCAAAGGGACGGGCAAGGACGGCCGCATAACCAAAGGCGACGCCCTCGCCGCGATCGAGGCGCGCTCCAAGCAGCCTGCGAAGCAGGAGGCCCGCGCCCCGCGCGAGGCGGGGGCCCGCGAGGAACGGGTGAAGATGACCCGCCTGCGCCAGACCATCGCCCGGCGCCTGAAGCAGGCCCAGGAAGACGCGGCGATGCTGACGACGTTCAACGACGTCGACATGACCGCCGTCATGGATCTCAGAAAACAGTACAAAGAGGTCTTCGAGAAAAAGCATGGCGTGAAGCTCGGCTTCATGGGCTTTTTCGTGAAGGCCTGCGTCCATGCGCTTCGCGAGATCCCGGACGTCAACGCCGAGATCGACGGCGACCACGTCATCTACAAGGACCACTACGATATCGGCATCGCGGTGGGGACGGACAAAGGCCTAGTCGTCCCGGTGCTGCGCGACGCGGACGAGAAGTCGCTGGCGACTATCGAGAAAGACATTGTCGACTACGGCAAGCGCGCCCGCGACGGCAAGCTCTCCATCGAAGAGATGCAGGGCGGCACCTTCACGATCACCAATGGCGGGGTCTACGGATCGCTCATGTCGACGCCGATCCTGAACCCGCCGCAATCGGGCGTCCTCGGCATGCACCGCATCGAGCAGCGGCCGGTGGTCGTCGACGGCCAGGTGGTCGTCCGCCCGATGATGTATCTCGCGCTCTCCTATGATCACCGCATCGTCGACGGCAAAGGCGCCGTGACGTTCCTGGTGCGTGTGAAAGAGAACCTCGAAGATCCGCAGCGGCTGCTGCTGGATCTTTAATCCCCACACCGCTCATACCCGCGGAGGCGGGGGCTCCGGCCTGGCTTTCTGAGCCCGTCGCCCGAGATCCCCGCGTCCGCGGGGATGAGCGGAAGAAATTCCGAGGCCGTCTTGGTCCTGATCAGTTCAAAAGAGGCTTTCAATGTCCCGTAAATTCGACGTCGTCGTCATCGGCGGCGGCCCCGGCGGCTACAACGCCGCGATCCGCTGCGGCCAGCTCGGCCTTTCCGTCGCCTGCGTGGAAAAGCGCGAGACCGGCAAGTTCGGCGGCACGTGCCTCAATGTCGGCTGCATTCCGTCCAAAGCGCTCCTCCACGCCTCCGAGCTGTTCGAAGCAGCGACCACGGAGTTTGAAAGCCTCGGCATCAAGACGAGCGGCGTGAAGCTCGATCTTGATAGGATGCTCGGGCAGAAGGACGACGCGGTCGACGGCCTCACCCAAGGCGTCGAATATCTTTTCAAAAAGAACAAGGTGGAGGGGATCCTGGGCGCCGGCGAAATCCTCTCGGCCAGGAAGGTTCTAGTGACGAAGCCCGACGGGTCCGAGGAGGAGCTTGAGGTGGAGAAAGGCGTCATCATCGCCACCGGCTCCGCGCCCGCTGGCCTGCCGGGGATCGAGGTGGACGAAAAACAGGTCGTCTCCTCCACCGGCGCCCTGGCGTTGCCGTCCGTCCCCAAACATATGGTGGTCGTCGGCGGCGGCTATATCGGGCTGGAGCTCGGCTCGGTCTGGCGCCGCCTCGGCGCCGAGGTGACGGTCGTCGAATACGCCGACCGCATC
>JBCBJX010000069.1:0-17824 GCA_038522735.1 Pseudomonadota bacterium | reverse complement strand
CGACGGCGCCGGAGATCGAGGCGAATTGAGCGGCCTGATGGGTGACGCCGAGGCCGAAGCCGAGCTTCTCCGTCGCTTCGACGCGATTCCAGAGGGAGACCATGTGTTCGGGAACCTGGGCGAGGGTCCGGTTGGCGGAGACGCCGCCGACGACCCGGCCGTCCTCGCGGGCGTCGAGATAGCTGTAGCCGCCGACGACGCTCCAGCGGGGGGTGATCTCGCCGGCGATCTGCAACTCGATCCCGTCCGTCTGCGACGAGATGAGGATCGTCGAATCCGGGTCGTTCGGATCGACGGTCGTGCCGCTGTCGCGCTCCAGACGGAAGACGGCGGCGGTGACCGAGAGACCCTGCGCCACATCCCATTTGACGCCCGCCTCCAGATTTTCGAATTTTTCCGGCTCCAGAGCCTCGGACGACGGCGAGAGCGTCAGGAACTGGTCGCCCGAGCGCGGCAGGAAGGACTGGGAATAACTTCCGTAAAAGGAAAGGTTCGCGAGCGGCTTCAGGATGATCCCGCCGCGCGGCGACAGGCGCTCGTCCGTACGCGCAAGGAGCCCATCGCCGCCAGCGGCCGCCGCGATGCGGTCCGTGACGTCGATCTCGAAGCGGTCGTAGCGCACGCCGCCGACGAGAATGACGCGCTCGCCGAGGGCGATCTGGTCCTGGGCGTAGGCGGAGAAAAACTCGACGTCGGAGTCGCGATCGCGGTTGAAGACCGGGAACGAGAACGCGGGGATCGCTAGCGGATCGGTGAAGGCGAAGGTGATCTGGTCGTCGGCGCTGTCCTCGAAAAGGACGTCGCGGCGGCTGTTCTCCGTCTGCTGGTCGCCGTATTCGACGCCGAAGAGGAGCGTGTGCGTGGCGAGGCCTGTCGCGACCTCCCCGATAAGGTTCGTCTGGACAATGAGGTTCTGGCGGTCGGTCGCGTCGCGATAGCCGTCGAGGGTCACGAAACCGCCCGCGACGTCGCTCGCGACGGGGAAGAGGTTCTGGTAGAGCTTGTCGTAATCGGCGTACTGCACCGTTCCGTTGACGGACCAGGCGTCATTGAAGTCATGGTCGATCCGGGCCCGGGCGATGTGCGCCGCGAGGTCCGTCCTGTTCGCGTCCGGGTCGCCGAAGAACGTCTCGTCGAAACCCTCGAGCGGGCGTCCGTTCTGCGAGGGAACGCCGCGGTCGACGACGCGGTCGTCATAGACGAACTCATAGGAAAGAAGGAGCGTCGTCGACGGCGTCAGTTCCGTCGAGAACGTCGGATTGACCGCGAACCGGTCGCCCTCGAACTCGTCCCGGTGATTGTCGAGCCGCTCGTAGAAGGCGTTCAGGCGAACGGCGGTCCCGTCGTTCAGGGGCTGGTTGAGATCGATCGCCGCCGAGGCCGCGCCGAACGTGTCGCCGCCCGCCGTCAGGGTTTCGAAGCCTGCGTCCGTATCCGGCGTTTTCGTGACGCGGTTGATCACCCCGCCGCCGCCGCCGCGCCCGAAAATGAGAGCGTTCGCCCCGCGCAGGATTTCGATGCGCTCGAGATTGTAAAGCGGCCGGAAGTACTGGACGTCGTCCCGCACGCCGTCGATGAAGAAGTCGGCCGTCGTGTTCTGCCCGCGGATGGTTATCTGGTCGCGGTGTCCCTCGCCCTGGCCGATGGAAGCGCCCGGCGTGTAGCGCAGGACGTCGCCGATATCCCTCAGCGCCTGGTCGTCGATCTGCTCGCGGCTGAAAATCGAGAGGCTCTGCGGAATGTCGATCAGCAGAGTCGGCGTCTTCATCGCCGTCGACGTCTCGCGCGGCCGGTATTCGCCCTCGACGACGATCCGGTCGTCGACTTTCAAGATCGGGTCGGATGCGGCGGGGGCTTCATGGGCGAAGGCGGAGGACGCGACGACGACTGCGGCTGCAGACGCGAAAGAAAGATACGACAAAGGGGGGACCTGCGATTGCGACGCAATCAGCTACCCCCCGAACTACTTGCGAGTCAATCTCACTTTCATTATCATTTAGAGATCGGGTCGAGGCGTTGCCCAGCGACCACGGTCACCGGGTCGCGCGGGGTCTCCCCCGACACCAGCTTGAGACCCTTGCGCCAGAGCTTCCAGGCTTCCCAGTGGATGCCGGCGATGATCTTCAAGGTCATCAGCGGATGCGCGCGCCATTGGCGCGTCAGCTCGGCGTCCGTCAGCTCCCGCCGCTCGCCGGCGAACAGCGCCATGAGGAGCGGCCCGTCTGCGTCCGACTGGTCGATGCGCACGCGCACGGCGCCGCCGTCGCCCGCCGTCGGCGGCGCAATGTCGAAGGCGTAGCGGGCGTCCATCTCCATGAAGGGCGAAACGTGGAACCGCTTCCCCGCCGCCTGCCGGACGCGGCCGTTCTCCAGCCCCTCGACCGGGATGAGATAGGAGTGCCGGCCGCCGAAGGTGTTGGAGACCTCGTAGAGGACCGCGGTCAGCCGCTCAGCGCAGTCATGGCAGAAATAGACCGTCAGCGGATTGAAGACGTAGCCGAGCACGCGCGGGTAGCAGAGAAGCCGGACAGGCCCGCCGTGGGCGATCCCCGCCTCGGCGAGCAGCCCCTCCACATGCGCCTTGAGACCGCCCTCAAGGTCCCCCGGCTTCGGCCCATGGTCCTTCTCATGAAACGAGAAGAGGTTGAAGCGGCCGGCGGAGAACCGCTTCAGCCGCTCGCCGAGGGCGGCGACCTCATCAAGATCGATCAGTAAAGAGAAGACCTTGTACTCGAGCCGATGCGCGACGGGCTTGAACCGTTCGTGAACGACGACGCCGTCGTAAAGGCCGGAGGCGAAGCCCTCGCTCAAACCCGCTCCTCCGCCGAGGCGCCGCGCGCCGCGTCGAGCAGCGCCCAGGACCCTGCCGGACCCAGATGAATGCGCCCGGACTCGTTCTCCACCGTCCACGGACGCTTCGGCGCGCCCATCGCTTCGGCGGCGGCGAGGCCCGCCTGCAGACCGTCCTCATGGAAGCCCGAACCGAGATGGGCGCCCGCGTGCCAGACGCCGCCCTGCCCCTGAATGGACCAGATGCGCTCCTGCGCCCGCACGGCCGCCGTCGTCAGCATGGGATGGTCGTAATCGTATTCGCCGTAGACGAGCGCGGGATCGGGCTCCGTCAGCGGATTGAGGGAGACGAAAACGTCCGTCTGCGTTTGAAGCGGCTGCAGGGCGTTCATCCAGTAAGAAACCGAGACCGCCGCCTCGTCCGTCTCGTCGCCGCGGATATAGCTCCAGGCGGCCCACGCTTCTCGGCGCTTCGGCATCAGCGCGGCGTCGGAGTGAAGGACGGCGCGGTTCGGCGCATATTCGAACGCGCCCAGAATATCGCGTTCCCGCGCGTCCGGCTGGTCGAGCAGCCTGAGACCGGCGTCCGCATGCGTCGCGATCAGCACCTGGTCGAAGGCTTCCTCGCCCGCCTCCGTCGCGACGACGCACCCCTCCTCGGTCCGGCGGACGGCGCGCACCGGCGCGCCTGACCGGAACTCGCCGCCAGCCGATGATATCCGTTCGCGAAGGGCCTCGACATAGGTCGTCGAGCCGCCGCGGACGGTGCGCCATTGCGGCAGGTTCAGGACCTGCAGGAGACCGTGATTGAGATAAAAGCGTGCGAACGCCTCGAACGGATGGTCGAGGACCCGGGCGGCGGGCGTCGACCAGATCGCCGCAGCCATCGGCACCAGATAGGCCTCGCGGAAAAGGCGGCCGTAGCGGCGCAGGCTGACGAACTCGCCGAGGGTCATTCCGCGCGCGGAGCCATCGCCGTGGACCTTGCGCGCCTCACGGTGAAAACGGGCGACCTCCGTCAGCATGCGCAGGTATTTGGGGCTCGCGATGTTGGCGCGGGTCGCGAACACGGAGGACAGCGTCTTCCCCGCATACTCGAAAGCGCCGCCGCGCATGGAGACGCCGAAGGACATGTCCGCCGGCGCGTCGGCGACGCCCAGATGGTCCAGCATCGCGGTGAAGTTCGGATAAGCCGGTGGATTGAAGACGATGAAGCCGACATCGACCGGCGTCGCGCCGCCCGGCGTCTCGGCGACCACCGTGTGCGCATGGCCGCCGAGACGCGGGTCCGCCTCGAAGAGCGTCACGTCAGCGGTTTCAGAGAGCCGCCAGGCGGCGCTGAGGCCAGCGACGCCGGCGCCGACGACGGCGATCGATTTTGTCTTTTCAGTTGAGGTCATGCGTCCGATTTCTATCTGCAGCCAGCATCGCGTACGTTAGTTCCGATACGCGCCGTAACCCGCATCGGATGCGCTCTCATCGTCCGAATGTGAGACGTGATCCGCTGTGATAGTTTGAGCCGCATAAAAATCACCGTTACGGTCCGCCCCGCAAGCGTCGTGAAAGCCGTTTAATTGTGACTGACCCGAAATCCCTCAACGGATCGCGCGCCGAAGAGACGAGCGCCGAGATGAGCGCGCTCCTCGGCAAAGTGGCCGAAACCCGCTGCCGCGCCTCGTTTTCGACGATCTACGCCTATTTCGCACCGCGGCTGAAAGCGTACATGATGCGCCTCGGGGCGGACGAGTCTCAAGCCGAAGACCTCGCCCAGGAGGCGCTTTTAAAGGTCTGGCGCAAATCCGGCCTCTATGCTCCGGAAAAATCTGCAGCCAGCACGTGGATTTTTGCGATTGCGAGAAATCTGCGGATTGATGCGCTGCGTAAGGAGATCAGACCGGAGTTCGATCCCTCCGATCCGGCCCATGCGCCCGAGCCCGAAACGCCTGCAGACGAGGCGCTCGACCGGGCCCGGCGCGACGAGCGGGTCCGCGAGGCGTTCCGCACTCTGCCGGGACCTCAGGAGGAGGTCGTGAAGATGTACTTTTTCGAGGACGAGCCCCACTCGGCGATTGCGGAAAAACTGGGCTTGCCGCTCGGCACTGTTAAATCACGTTTACGGCTGGCGTTCAGCAAGGTCCGTGAACAGCTTGGAGACTTGAGATGACGGAGTTCCGGCATCACCCGACGATCGAGACGCTCGCGCGGTACGCCGCGGGTCATATGTGCGAGGCGCAGTCCGTCGTGATCGCGACGCACGCCGTGGCCTGCCCGGACTGCCGCAACGAAATCCACGATTTCGAGGCCCTCGGCGGCGCGGCGCTGGAAACGATCGAGCCTGTTGCGATGAGCGCCGGCGCGGAAGACCGGTTCTGGGCGACGCTTGAAGCAGACGATGCGCAGCTGAAGGCTCCGATCGAACGTCCGAAACCTGCGGATGAGACGCCACCGCGCATCGAAGCGGCCGCGCCGCTCCAGACCTACCTCCAGGGCGGCCTCGACAACGTCGCCTGGCGGCCGCTCGCCCCCGGCGTCTCGCAGGCGGTTCTGATGGCGAACGGCTACCGCCGCGGCGCGCTGCGGCTCCTGCGCATTCAGCCGGGCACCAGCATTCCCCGACACAGCCACGAGGATTCAGAGCTGACGCTTATCCTCCGAGGCGCTTACGACGACGAGCTTGGCCGCTACGCCGAGGGCGACGTGGCCGATCTCGACGGCCTCGCCCACCACAGCCCGACCGCCGTCAGCGACGAGCCGTGTATCTGCCTCATCGCGACCAACGCGCCGCTGAAATTCGACGGCCTCGTCGGCAAGCTGATGCAGCCCTTCGTCGGGCTTTAGGGCAAAGGCGCCGGAACGCCTTGATCCGACGCCGCGACCCGGCGACCTTTTGAACGGGTAAGCACGGGGCGGATCATGAGTTGGCGTTTGATTGTCTTGATCGCACTGGCGGTCGTGCTAGCCGCGAGCGCCGCCGTTTTCAAACTCATGGTCGAGCCGCCTTTGCGCGCGATCGCCGGTTTTGTTGCGAAAACGTCGTGCTCAGAGGTTTTTGTCGCGGACCGCAGCCTACAGGACGTGCGCGCGTCCGATCTCGGGGGCCTCCATCCCGCGATCGACGGCGCGGGGGTGAGCGCTGAGGACGGCGTCGCGACCGCGCGGGTCGCCTATCTTGTCGCCCGGCGAGCCTATCACCGCCCGGGCGTCGGCTGCGCTCTCGCAGACCGCCGGGCCGATCTGCCGGAGGTCCGCCTCTCCGGGGCGCCGGCGGCGACCCACGCCTGGCCGGAAGCGCGGCGCGGCGATCCGGCGGCCCGGGCGGACGTCGATTACGACGCCCTCGACGCAGCCATCGAACACATGTTTTTCGATCCGGACCAGGACGGCCTCGATGTCGGCACGCGCGCCGTGCTCGTCGTCCACGGCGGCGACCTGATCGCCGAGCGGTATGCGGCGGGTTTTCCGCCGGAGCGCCGGCACACCGGCTGGTCTATGTCGAAAACCGTGACGGCCGCCCTGGCCGGCGTTCTGGTGAAAGAGGGCGCGCTCAGCCTCGACGACAAGCCCGCCTTCGCGGGCTGGCCGGCGGACGATCCGCGCACGGAGATCGATCTCGCCCATCTGATGGCGATGACCAGCGGCCTCGACTTCCGGGAAGCCTATGGCGAATCCCTCTCCGACGTCGTGGTCATGCTCTACGCGAAAGACGACATGGCGGGCTTTGCGGCCGACAAGCTCCTCGCTCACGCGCCGGGCGATCTCTTCTACTATTCAAGCGGCACGACCAACATGATCTCAAAAATGCTCATGGAGGCCGGCGGCTTCGACGCGGCGTCCTATGCGGAGTTTCCGCACGCCGCCCTCTTCCGCCCCCTCGGCATGGCGAGCCCCGTTTTCGAAACGGACGCCTCCGGCGTTCTGGTCGGCTCGTCTTTCGTCTACGCGACGGCGCGCGACTGGGCCCGGTTCGGACAGTTCCTTCTGCGGGACGGCGTCTGGGCGGGCGAGCGGCTCCTGCCCGAAGGCTGGGTCGACTACATGCGCACGCCGATCGACCCGCCGAAGGGCGGCGCCGGCGGCTGGGGCTACGGCGCGCAGACCTGGCTCAACGCCGGCGCGGATACCGAAAGCGGTCTTGTTTGGCCCGATCTGCCAGCGGATATTTTCATGGCGTCCGGCCATGACGGCCAAGCGATCGCCGTGATCCCGAGCCGCGACGTCGTCATCGTCCGCCTCGGCTTCACCCGGGACTGGGACGCCGAACGCCAGCTCGGCCGGCTCATCCGCGAAACGCTGACCGCACTGCCGGAACCCGCCGACGCCGAATAAACGGAACCCTCAGGCGGCGGTCTTTTCCGCAGGCGTTTCTTTTTCCGGCGTCGCCGCATCGAACGGCCGGTGCAGAAGGTCCATGCCTGAGCTGACGTCGCCCCCTTGCTGCATAAGCAATCGCTGGGCGTCGCGCCCGCGGAACTCCTCGACAATCGCGTCGATCATCCCGTCCTTGTAGCCGAGCGCTTTAAGCCCCTCGCGGCCGATGACGACGGCGCTCTCGAAGGTCTCGCGCACGATGACGTCGCAGCCGAGCTTGCGCAATTCTATTGCATGCAGCCGGTCCTCCGCCCGGGCGATGACGGAGATGCCCGGCGCCCGCTCCATCACGCTTTCGACGGCGCGGGTGACGCCTTCGGCGTCGTCCAAGCAGAACACGATCAGCCGGGAGTCCATCAGCCCGGCGTTCAGGAGGAGATCAAGCCGGGTTCCGTCGCCATAGAAGATCCGCGAGCCGAACTGGCCGGAAATCCGTACACGGTCGGGATCAAGCTCAATGGCGACGGTCTCGACGCCCGAATTGCGCAGGATCTGGCTGACGATCTGCCCCATCCGTCCGTGGCCGACGACGATCGCCTGGCCGCGTTCGTTTTCCGGCTTCTCCACGCCCTCCGTCGACGGCGTCTGGCGCGCAAGGCGCGCCGCGGCCATGACGAGGAGCGGCGTCGTCGCCATGGAGACCGTGACGATCGCGGAGATGATGCTCGTCTGGTCGGAGGTGAAGATCGTCGCCTGGGCGCCGAGGCTGAGGACGACGAAGGCGAATTCGCCGCCCTGGGAGATCGTCGCGCCGACCCGCAGGGCGTCGGACGACCCGGACCCGAAGAGCCGCGCGAGCGCGGTGATGATGATCGTCTTCATGGCGACGAGAGCAAGCGCGCCGCCGAGCACCAGCGGCCAGCGCTCGATCACCAGCGGCACGTTGAGGTGCATGCCGACGCCGATGAAGAAAAGCCCGAGAAGGATGCCGCGGAAGGGCTCGATGTCCGTCTCGATCTGATGCTTGAAGCTCGATTCCGCGAGGAGAACGCCCGCGAGAAAGGCGCCGAGCGCCATAGAGAGCCCGGCCGCCGACACCCCGAGCGACACCGCAGCCACCACGAAGAGCGCCGCCGCCGCGAACGCCTCCCGCGAGCCGGAGGCCGCGACGATCCGGAAAAGCGGATCGAGGGCGTATTTTCCGATGACGACCAGCGCGGTGATCGCTGCGGCGGCCGTCGCCGCGCCGCGCCATCCGGCGCCCTCGAGACCGGCGGTGGGATCGAGGAACGACACGGCGGCGATCAGCGGAATGACGGCGAGGTCCTGAAAGAGGAGAACGGCGAAGGCCTTTCGGCCGTATGCGGTTCCCGTCTCGCCGCGCTCCCCGAGAAGCTGCAGGGCGAAGGCTGTTGAGGACACGGCCAGGGCGAACCCGCCGAGCACGGCCGCCTCGATGCTGAAGCCGAAAAACCGGAGGGCCCCCGCAAAGATCGATCCCGTGACGATCATCTGCGCCAAGCCGAGCCCGAAAATATCGCCTTTCATGGACCAGAGCCGCTTGAAGCTCACCTCCATGCCGATGATGAAAAGGAAGAGGACGACCCCGAGCTCAGCGACGTGGAAGACGCCCTCCCCTTCCGGCGCCATGCCGAACGCGTACGGACCGAGGGCGACGCCGGCGATCAGATAGCCGAGGATCGAGCCGAGCTTCAGCCGGTTGGCGACCGGGATCGCCACCGCCGCCGCGCCGAGAAACGTCGCCGCCTGAACCAGAAATCCGTTGTCGGTCGGCGTCGCCACGGCTCGCTCCCATCCTCGCGCTCCCGCTTACTTAGACCGGGCCGACGGGCTGCGCCACGCGGACGCGATTCGCGGTCGACACCCCCAAGCGAACGCGAATAGTTTCCAAATGGTAAACGCTTTGCTCTGACGGATGCGCCGCAGCCCCTGCGGGCGTTCAGCCTGGACCGCGCTTTGATCGATTTGCGACGCAACAGCATGCGGAGACTCGGGCGCTTCCGGAAAGAAGCGCGCGAGATCGCCGCGCGCCTCGGTGCGCTGGCGGCCCGCGGGACGGACCGACCGGGCGGCGGCCTCATCGCGCTCCTGTCGGGCTTCGTCTGGGCCCTCGGCGCGCTCGCCGCGGCGAAGGCCCTGAGCGAGCCGCTGACGGCGACGTCCGCCCTCGGCTATCTTCTCGCTTTTCTCGCGGTCGCGGGCGTTGTCCTCGCCCTCGGCGTCGCGTTCGTCCGGGAGACCGAAGCCGCCCGTTCCGCGCAAGGCGCCGTGCGCACCCTCGACCGGATGACCCGCGCCCTCGCAGGCGGGCGCTGCGGCGCCTGGTTCTTCGATCCCGATACGGAGCGCCTCACCCTAAGCCGGCCGCTGGGGGCCGCCCTCGGGTTCTCCGGCGAGACGCGCCTGTCACTCCGCGACATCGCAAGCCTCGCCCATCCCGACGACGCGCGGGCGCTCTTTACGTTTTTCGTGTCCGAGAGGGGCGACGAGGAGATCGCCGCACGGCTCTCTCCGGATGGGCGGGCGGCGTGGCGGCGGGTCCGGTTCCGGCGCTCTCCGGGCGACGATGTTTCCGGCGCGGCGTTCCTCACAGGCGGCGACGACAGTTCCCTAACGGACGATCCGATACGTCTTCGAACGCTCCTCGACAGCGCCGCCGAGGCCGCCGCCATGTGGACCGCGGAGGGCGATCTCATCGCCAGCAACGCCCGCTTCGAGGCTCTGGCAGCGCTCGAGCCCGCGCCTGACGCGCTCGGCGCCCTCGTCGGCCCCCTCGGCGCGGGCGAGGAGGCGCGCACGGACGCCTGCGCCGCCGACGGCCGCTGGCTGCAGATCCGCCGCAAGCGCACCGGCGACGGCGGATCGATCACGCTCGTGACCGACGTCACCGCGATGAAGCGGCGCGACGAGACCCTGCGCGATCAGGAGCGCGAGATCGACCGCATCGCGTCGGCCCTCGCGCAGGCGGAGCATCGCGCCGACCTCGCCGGCCGGTCCCGTACGGAGTTTCTCGCCAATATGAGCCACGAACTCCGTACACCGTTGAACGCCATTAACGGCTTCTCCCAGCTCATCCAGTCCGAACCCTTCGGGCCCCTCGGCGATCCACGCTACCGGGACTATCTCGACGACATCCTGGCGAGCGGCCGGCGGCTCCTGGAGCTCGTCGACGACATGCTGGACATGTCGAAGATCTCCGCCGGCGAGTTCCGGATCGCGCCCGCCGGGTTCGATGTCGCGGCCGCCCTGAAGGAAGTCGTCGAGGCCGTCCGCCAGACGCGGGAGGGGGGACGCGCCTCGATCAGCCTGCAGATCCGCGGCGCGCCGGACGCCTTCGCGGACCGGGGCGCGGCGCGCCAGGCGATCGGCCACCTTCTCTCGAACGCCATGAAGTACGCCCGCGAGGGGGGAACGGTCACGGTCGCCTGCTTCGAAGAAGACGGGAGCGCGGTCGTCCTTGTCGGCGACGACGGCCCAGGCATCGAGGCTGAGACCCTCTCCCGCCTCGGCGCGCCGTTCGAACTCGCCGAGGATCACCTCTCGAAGACCGCCCAGGGCGCGGGGCTCGGCCTCGCCATCGTTCGGGCGCTGATGGAAATGCAGGCGGGCGTTTTCGCGATCGCCAGCGAACCGGGCGCCGGCACCCTCGCCGCCCTTTCCTTCCCGAAGCGCGAGGGCGCCGCGGCCGCGGTTCCCTCGGCGCTTCCGCGGTCGGCGCGCATTCTCGTCGCGCCGCCCGCGCGCCGCCTCTCATCCGTCGCCTGACCGCTTATCGACCGACTGCGGCGAGGCGGTCCTCCGCGGGCTTCTCCCGTTTGAAAGGCTGCGCCTCGGGGCGGTCGGCAGGGCCGAGTTCGACGGCGACCACCCCGTCGTCCCCCCGGTCAGCCGCAAGCCGCAAATCCTGAAGAGAGGCGTCCGGATCGATTGTCAGGTCGATCATCGCGACGGCGGAGCGAAGCCGCGGCGAATAGGCCGTGCTCGTTGCAGCCCCGACCGGTCGCCCGCCGACGAACGCCGCCGCGCCGCGCGCAACGCGACCTGCAACGGCGCGCGCGGCGACGAGGCGCCGGCGCGTCGACGGCGCCCGGCGAAGAGCGGCGCGGCCGGAATACCAGGCCGAATCAAGCGGTGCGAGAAAGCCGAGCCCGATCTCCACCGGCAGCCGCGCCCGGCCTTCGCCCCTGTCTTCGGCGCCGTCGAAATCGAGCCCGAGCCGCGGAACGGCGTTCTCGATACGGAGCGCCTCGAGGGCGTCGAGGCCGATCCACCGCGGCGCGGCGGCGCTCAAGGCGGCGCGTTCGAGGCGCTCCCAGACGAGAAGCGCCTCATCCGCCGGAAAGACGATCTCCACGGCCGGCGCGCCGGCGATCAGCATGCGTTTCACCGTCGCGCGCACGCCCTTCACGGTTTTCGTTTCCGCAAAGGCGCCCGCGTCCGCGCCGAAACCCGCGGCCTTCAGGAGCGCGGGCCCGCCCGGGCCCAGCACGGCGAGAGCCGCGACGGCGTCGTTCAGCGGCTGATGGACCGCGTCGAGCCCTTCGCAACAAGCGCGCAGGCGCATTTCGCGGCGGCGCTGAAGGGTGAGGACGAAATCATCCTCCGCGAGCCGCGCGACGTCGGCGATGTCGACGACCCGTCCGGCGTTGTCGCACAGGAGCCCGGGCGCCGTCTCGCCGATCTTCAGGCGGGCGGCGGGCGTCGTCGTCAGGCGGTTGAGCGCCCGGCCGGCGTCGGCGCCCCGCACCCGGTAGCGGGCGAGCGGGCTCGCATCTACAACGCCGACGCCGGAAAGCGCCGCGGCGTACTCCCCCTCGACATCCGTATAGACGCGCGCGGTCGTCGCTCCGTTGACGGACGTCCAGATGTTTGCGACGCTCGCGCCCGCCGCCGCGATATAGAGCGGGCTCGGGCGCGGCCGATCCGCAATGAAATCTTCGGCAGGAAATGTCACGCGGCTTTTCTCCGCCGACGGAAATCACGCACCGCCGCTTTCGCAGCACGCCGTCCGGACGCGCCGGAAACGCCCGTCCCTACCCCCGCCCCGTGGCCGCAGAACTGAAAACCGGCATAATTCATCATCGATCCGTAGACGCGCGACCTAAGGAGCTGTTCGAGCACCGGCGGCTCCGCGGCGAAGGACCCGATATGGACGCCCGCCCGTTTGGCGAGGTCGCCGGCGAACAGGGTTTCCGAGGATATAACGTCCGTCTTCGCATCGAAACCAAGCGCCGCCAGCCGCTCGACGACGTCCGCCGCCACCTTTCGCCGTACGTCCGGCCGCGGTTCGGCGGGCGTCGGGTGCACGAGGGCGGATATGGCGACGCCGTTGGCGAGGATGCGGTCGTCCTCGACAGGCGTCGGCAGCACCACCGCCTCGATGATCGGCTTTTCCGGCGCAGCGCCGCGCCGGGCGGCGGCGTAAGCGCGCCCGATATCGGCGGCTTCGCCTGCAAGGACGAAGCGGGCCGGGGCGCCGAGGCGGATCGCCGCCTCGCCGGCGATCGCGGCGTCGGCGGAGACGGCGACGTTCGCTTTGGCCGCGCCCAGCATCGGCGCCCGCCCTGTCGCCTCGCGCTGCAACTCGATATCGAGCTCCGCCGGCCCGATCAGGTCCAGGAATGTCTTTACAGGATCGAGCCCGGAGACGACGATCGGGCATCGGATCTGGCCGCCGCCCTGAAGCTCGACGCCCGCCGCCCCGTCCCATTCGATCAGGATGCGGCTCAGCTGCACGCCGGTGCGGAATTCGACGCCCGCCGCCTGGGCGGACCTGCGGAGCGCTTGCGCAAGCCCTGTCATGCCGTGCTCGGGATAGGCGATGGCGGCGCGGAGCCCGGAGCTTTCGCCGCCGAGGCGCACGGCCAGTCCGAGAAAGCTGAAATCGTCCGCCGGCTCGCAATCATACCGGAAGACCGCCTCCGCGCCCACCGCCGCGCGCAGCTCAGGCGCGGAAAACTGGGCTTCGGCGACTTCCTCAACACTCGAAAGCGCGCGCCGCCCGAGGCCGCCGCCGCGCGCCTCGGCGAGGCGCTGCAGCGTTTCCGGGAGAGCACCGTAGCCGGAGGAAAGATCGCCCGCCCAGTCGCCGGAGAAGAGATGGCGCGCATTCTCCGAGAGGCTGATGGCGCTTTTGAAAAAGCGCTCCGCCGCGCCCGCCTCGTCCGGGAATCGCTCGACGAGGGCGTCTTTGGTCCGCCAGAGATCGCCGTTGAGGGAGAAGCGCTCGCGCTCGCCGATCATATAGGTCGTGTCGAGACGACGCGCCGCGAAGGCGAGCCCGTGCCGGTAGAGGGCGAGCTCGCGCACGACCCGCGGATCGAGACCGTAGAGGAGGTGCTCATAGCTCGGCGCGTCGAACTCCTCCGCAAACGTCCGGTCGAGCGTGATCGCGCCGACCTCGACATCGGGCTCCAAAAGCAGCGTCGCGAAGCCCGCGCGTCCGAGGTACGCCGCCGCCACGAGACTTTCCGGACCGCCCCCGAGGACGATCGCGTCATAGCCCCCCTCGATGCGGGCGGCGCTGAGGCGCTCGGCGTTCATCGCCCGCCCGCCTCTTTCAGAAGAACGTCGACGAGCCGCACCGCCTCGCCGATATCGCCGCCGGCGCCGCCTGCGACCATCACATTGTCGCTGCGCAGGGCCTCCCGCGGCGCGCCGTTCTCGTCGAGGGGGCCTTCGACGACGAACACCTCCGTGCGCCGCAGGGTCCGGTCGACGCCGTCGAGGCGCTCCGACAGCCGGCGGACGATGCGGGTCGCGAAAGCCTGGCGGTCCTGCTCCGACCAGCCGCGCGCTTCGCCGTCGACGAAAAAGCGGCCGGGCGCCACCGGCGCGCGGGCGAAGATCTCACGGCGGTCGTCGGAGAGCTCGAAAACTACCGGCGGTTTGTCCGGCCACGCCCCGTCCCGGGCCTGATCAAAGGCGCGCTGGATCTCGCCGAGGCTGTCGGCGATGGTGAAGAGGGTGTCGTTCTCCGCTTCCAGGCTCGGCGGCTGGAGCTGCTGCGAAAGGCCGAGCTTCACGAAGACCTCCGTCGCGTCCGCCGCCCGCCCGCGTCGCAGCGCCCCCGCCGCCGCGACGCCGGCCGCACGCGCGGAGCGCTGGGAGGCGGCGAGCAGCTTCCGGGCGCGGAGCGTCCCCCCATCGCCGCAGGAGACTGCAAAACCGACTTTTTCTTCCTCGATGGACGTTACAGCGAACTCGCCGATGTCGACGCCCGCGTCGACCGCGCACTCGCGCAGGGCCGCAGCGACGTTCGCGCCCGACCCGTCGCGCACCGGCCATTTCTCAGGGTCGAGCGCATCGGCGAAGGCCCCGAACGATCCGTACGCGTAAGGAGAGATTGCGTCAGCGTTGAGGCTACGCGAGGCGACGTGGGCGCGAACCTCCGGATCGGCAAAATAGTCCGCGAGGACGGCGCGATAGGGCTGCGTCAAGTGGCGAAGCGCGCGGGCCGACGCCTCGTCAGCATAGGGATCGGCGGCGTGCGCAGCGCCGTTCCGCTTCAGCAGGGCGCCGGCGAGGGATTGCGCGTGAGCGCGGGCGCGCTCCAGCACAATTTCGAATTCGGCGAGCGCCGCCGCGTCCGCCTCGGAGCGTTCCGCGAGGGCGTCGCGGGTTTCCGCTTCGCTTTTGTAGGTGAAGGACGCCCGGCCCTCGGCGCGCAGGCTGACGCACGCGGAGACGGGCGTTTCGCGGGCGCCGGAGCGATGGAGGGCGAGCCGGCGCCAGACGTCGGCCGGCGCGCCGGGGCGCGCGGCGTAAGCGGGCGCGGCGTGCTCCCAGCCGGCCGGGATCAGCACCGTCCGCAGCCCGCCGAGCGCAGCGACGGCCGCGGCGGCGAAGCCCGACGGCTCCGCGCCCAACACGGCAAGCTGATACGGCTTGTCCCCGGCCACCCGGTCGCCCCTTTGTCCCTCGCCCCCGAACTGACCCGGGGCCCGCCTCGCCGGTCCGCGCGACCGACCGCGCAAAAAGACCGAGCCTGCATACTTATGCAAGTTTTGGGCGCAAACGCCCGCATACACGCTTAACGCGCATCGATGGGAGGCGTCTTAACAATAACGGGAAAAGAGGGCGCGGCGGACCTGCGGCGGCGCTCCTGAAGAGGGCGCGGCGACGTGGGTCCCCGCGCCCCGAAACCGGCGTTCAGCTCAGCAGCCTGCAGCGGTTTTCAGGTTGGCCGCCGGGCGGAACCGCAGGCTTTTGGACGCCTTGATCTTTATCTCTTCGCCCGTGCGAGGGTTCCGGCCCTTGCGCGCGGCGCGTTTGGTCACGGTGAAGGTGCCGAGGGTGCCGATCGTGTACTTGCCGTCTTTTTTAGATTTTTTGAGGCCGTTTTCGATTTCACCGAATACAAGCTCGACGACGCGTTTTGCTTCGGCGCGGCTCAGATCGCCGGACTTCGCCACGTTGTCGATGAATTCCGCCTTGCTCATGGGGATCCCTTTTTTGACTGCATTGTTGGTCCATCACCGCCCCCAGCCGGACCGTTCAGGCCTCTTTGTGAGCGGACGAATCCGAGAAAGGGCTGATTTTAGGCGGCTGACAAGAAGGTGCGGACTGGTTCGCCAGTCTTTTACTGGGTTCTGGGGCGATCGACCCGACCGGGCCGGAAGACGAGCCCGATTTTGACGCCCCGTTGCGCGCCGGACCCGAGGCCGTCTTCGATCTCGACGCGGGCCTCATAGGCGCGCGCGATGGCGGCGACGAGTGAGAGGCCGAGGCCGCTGCCGGGGCTCGTGCGGCTCGATTCAAGGCGCACGAACCGATCGAAGATCCGCTTGCGTTCAGCCTCCGGAACGCCCGGCCCGTCGTCGGCGACCGCGACAAGAACGCCCTCGCCGCGCTTCTCGACGCTCAGAATGATCCGGGTGCCGCCTTCTGCGTATTTGAGCGCGTTGTCGATCAGGTTCGAAACAGCCTGCGAGAGGAGCGTGCGCGAGGCGCGGGTCGTCAGCCCGCGTTCCGCCGAGACGGTGAGCGCGAAGCCCGCCTCCCGCGCGGCCGGCTCATAGAGCTCCGCAAGCTCCTCGAGAGCCGCCGGCGCGTCGACGTTCTCGACATCGCGCCCGCCCTCGCCCGACTCGATGCGCGCGATGGCGAGTAGCGCGTTGAAGACGCCGAGCATGCGATCGACATCGTCGATCGTGTCCTTGACGACGTCGCACATCTCCGCCTCCGGATGGGAGAGCGCGCCTTCAAGGCGCGAACGGATGCGGGTGAGCGGCGAGCGGAGGTCGTGGGCGACATTGTCCGACACCTGACGCATGCCGGTCATCAGCCGCTCGATCTGGTCGAGCATGCCGTTGATGTTCTCCGCAAGCCGATCAAGCTCGTCGCCGTCGCCCACCGTCGCGACCCGGGATGCGAGGTCGCCGGAGCGGATCTCAGCGGCGGTGGCGTTGATCGCGTCGACTTTGCGAAGAAGCGATCGGCTGAAGACGAGCCCGACGATCATGCCGAGCACCGCCGTCGCGACCGAGGCGTAAATCACCGAATCGCGCAGCCGCGCGCGCAGGTCCTCCCGCTCGCCGATATCGCGGGCGATGAGAAGCGCCGCGGCGGGCGCGTAGCGCGGGGCGTCCGGAAACCGCGCCCAGACGCCGCGGGCGGTGCGGCGCTCGGCGCGGCGTTCGTCCGCCTCGCCGATATACCGTTCGTAGACGAACTCGAAGGCGCCTTCCGCGCCGACCGCCGCCTCCGGCACCCCGGTGAGGTTGCCGGCGATCACCCGCCCCTCCGGCGAGACGAGGAGGTAGAACTGGTCTTCAAGGCCCTGAGACTGTTTCGCGACGGCGATGCGCAGATCGTTGAGGCCGCGATTGAGAAAGATCGTCCGATAGCTGTTGATCTCGGATTCAAGCGCCCGGTCGGCCTCGCGGGCGACGGCGCCGAAGGAGCTGAGATAGGTGAAGATCCCGAGCCCCGCGACGGCCGTCGAGAACAGGAGCGCGTAGACAAGCGCGTAGCGGAACGCGACCGTTCGAAGGAGGCGCGGGATGCGGAGCCCGAACAATCCCTAGTCCGAAACGGCGAGACGGTAGCCGGCGCCGCGCACCGTGTGGAGGAGCGGTTCGTCGAACTCCTTGTCGATCTTGCCGCGCAGGCGCGAGATATGGACGTCGATGACGTTCGTCTGCGGATCGAAATGATACTCCCAGACGTTTTCGAGGAGCATCGTCCGCGTCACCACATGGCCGGCGTTGCGCATGAGGAACTCAAGGAGCCGGAACTCCCGCGGCTGCAGGTCGATCCGGCGTCCGTCCCGCCGCACCGTACGCGAGAGAAGATCAAGTTCGAGATCGCCCACCTGAAGCCGCGTCGTCGCCTGCTCGGCCGGGGCGCGCCGCCGGCCGAGAGCCTCGACGCGGGCGAGAAGCTCGGAAAACGCGAAGGGTTTGACGAGATAGTCGTCGCCGCCGGCTTTCAGGCCTTCGACCCGGTCGTCCACCTCTCCGAGGGCGGAGAGAAAGAGCGCCGGCGTCTCGTCTCCGTCGCCGCGTCGTCTGGAGAGCAGCGTCACGCCGTCCTGTTTCGGCAGCATGCGGTCGATGATGAAGGCGTCGTAGGAGCCGGCCGTCGCCATCTCCTCGCCGACGCCGCCATCTGGAGCGTGATCGACCACATGGCCCGCTTCGCGCAGGCCGCGGGCGATGTAGGCGGCCGCCTGGGCGTCGTCCTCGATGAGAAGTACGCGCAT
>JBCBJX010000068.1:0-17989 GCA_038522735.1 Pseudomonadota bacterium | reverse complement strand
TCCCCTCGGCAAGCAGCACCTCAGCTTCCCGCAGTTTCGAGATAATTTCCTCGGGTTTATAGCGCTTCGCGCCCATCGCTCTTCTCCTTCAAACAAGCCATTTTTTCATTCAGACCGGCTGCGTTCAAAGGGGTCGGGTCACTAACTGCAAACTCCACTCTGAGTAACGCAGTACATACGGCTTCTTTTTTGGTTTTTCGACCGGCACTTCGGTTCCAAAGAAAGCGACATAGTAATCGTTAAAACCTATAGGATCGTACCATCCATGCGCAATAATACCATACTCCTTCGAGTCACCGGAGCCTATAAATACACAATCACCAGGCTTAAATATCGTCATCGTTTAATTACTCCGAGTTTATTCTATTACACTGCCAGAATTTCAGTATTTAAATGATTATGAATAATTTTATCTCAAAACCTGAGTGAGATTTATATAATACGCCATAAATTACTTTGGAAATTTTTTATCAAGGAGGTTTTTGTAAAAGTAAAAGAAGATCATATAGGAAGGTAATATTAGTTGAGCCTGATAAAAGTTCATTTTAATATCTAAACCAAAATAGGACCAAAGATCATAGCCTTTCGACGAAATGCTAGCAGTGACGTAGATCACAAGAACAACTATAGCTACAACACCACCAAATCCTCTTAGCAAGACCTCATTTCTGCTCATCAACATCCTCCTCTAGCCGGTGATACTCCCGCGATTGCTACTCCCGCCTCCGCCAATGGCAAGGCTTCGCGAACTGCCTGACTCCCGAAATGGCGGATCGCGGAACTTGCTCCACCGGTCGCAATCATCGTTGCGGCCGCCGTACCAAAACCAGCGTCGGATACGCCCCCTAGTGATTGCATCGCGCGGCCCACGATATCAGCGGCGCCTCCAATGGTCATTGCAGCCGCTCCAGCCCCCATGAAGGTAACACCGGCTCCTCCGCCTACACCGGTACCCGCTAGAACCCCACCGACTACAACGGCTGATGCACCTGTAAGGGTCGCAGCCTGCCCTAGGTTTTGCAACGTAGAGCCCGAATTCGCCAGTCCGGGCCTGCAAGTCTCGAACAAAAACTCCTTAGTAGCATCAGCTAACTCCGAAATATTGTCGAGTAAATCGTCTATCAGCTCCTGCCTGAACTGGTCAAACTGGTCACCATCGTAATCTATGGGTTGGCCATAGATATGGTTTGGGGCTGACCTAGGACTTTGAGGATTTCGCGTATGGCTTGCGCCATGCGCGAAATCCTCAAAGTCCTAGGTCAGCCCCTAATGTATTGCCTGTGCAGATTATGCACAACTTAACTCACTCCGCCGCCTCGCTCTCCCGGAACTGCAGCGCCGCCAGTCGCGCATAGACGCCGCCCGCCGCCACCAGCTCCTCGTGCCGTCCACGCTCGACTACCCGTCCGCGGTCCATCACCAGGATCTCGTCCGCATCGCGCACCGTCGCGAGGCGGTGGGCGATGACGAAGGTGGTGCGGCCTTCGGAGAGGCGCGCGAGCGCCGACTGCACCTGGCGCTCTGATTCCGCATCGAGGGCGGAGGTCGCCTCGTCGAGGAGGAGGATGGGGGCGTCTTTCAGGAAAGCGCGAGCGAGGGCGATGCGCTGGCGCTGGCCGCCGGAGAGCTTCGAGCCGCCCTCCCCGACGCGGGTCTCGTAGCCCTCCGGCAGAGCGCGGATGAAGGCGTCGGCGGCGGCGGCCTCCGCGGCGGCGATGATCTCCGCCTCCGTCGCGCCCGCGCGGCCGAGGGCGATGTTGGCCCGCACCGTGTCGTCGAAGAGCGTCACGTCCTGGCTCACCACCGCCACGGCGTCCCGCACGGAGGAAAGGCGCGCCTCGCGCACGTCGACGCCGTCGATCCGCACCCGGCCCTCCGTCGCGTCATAAAGCCGGGGGATGAGGTTGAAGACGGTCGATTTTCCCGCCCCGCTCTCGCCGACGAGGGCGACCGTCCGGCCGGGCTCCACCACGAAGTCGAGGCCCTGCACCGCCGGCGCGTTCTCTCCGTAGGCGAAGGAGACGGTCTCAAAGGCGACGCGCCCCCGCGGCGGGGCCGTCGGCAGCGGCGCGGCGTCTGGCGTCTCTTCGATGGTCCCCGCCTCGTCCATGAATTCGAAGATGCGCTCCAGCGCGCCCAGCCCCTCCTGCACCACGGCGTTCAGGGTCCCGAGCCCGCGGGCGGGCTGCGACAGGAGGAGGAGCGCGATGATGAAAGAGATGAATTGGGGCCCGTCGATCGCCCCCGCCTGCACCCGGAGCGCGACCACCGCCACCACCACCGCGAGGGCGATGGAGCCGATGAAGAAGATGAGCGGCTCGTTCAGCGCCTTCGTGAAGGCGAGCTTCTCGCCGAGGCGCAGGCGCTCCTCGAACGCGGCGTCGGCGCGCGCCTGTTCGTAAGGCTCCAGCCGGAAGGTCTTCACCATCCGCGCGCCGCCGATGGTCTCGGAGAGAAGGGCGGTGAGATCGCCGATCTGGTTCTGGGTGGTGCGGCTCGTCTCGCGGATGCGCTTGCCAATCCGCGAGACCGGCAGTCCGACCAGCGGATAGACGCCGAGGACGACGAGGAAGAGGACCCAATCGTACCAGATCATGGTCCCGCAGAGGGCGAGGAGCGTCAGGACGTCCCTGACGGCGTTGGAGACCCGCACCATGGTTTCGCGCAGGACGAACGGGTCGGAGGTGAAGCGGGTGACGATGGTCCCCGCCGCATCCTCGCGCACCTGTCCGAGATCGAGGGCGAGAAGGTTTGAGAACATCCGCCGCTGCAGGTCGCGGAGCGTGCGGAGCGCCGCCCCGAGCGACAGGCGCGACTGGACGTACTGGGAGGTCGCGTTCACCGCGCCTAGGGCGACGACGAGGACCGGCCCCCAGACAATAACCGAGTTCACATCGGCGTCGAAGCGCTCGCTCTCGCCGCCGGTGAACGCGGAGTTGATCCATTCGACGCCGATGGGGATGGCGCTCGCCGACGCCGCGTAGACGGCGGTGAAGACGAGCGATCCGGCGATCCGCGGCCAATAGCGCCCAAGCCCTTCGCGCCAGAGGCGCGCTAGCAGCGCGGGGCCTGAGGGGGCGGCGGGGTTGGACAAGGAGGCGTCTCCGGCTATCGAGCGCGGACCATCGCCAGAGCCGCCCGCCGTCGCAAGGGCCCTTTCGGGGCTTCGCCCGGGCGCCAAGACCCCTTAAGCCACGCAGAATGCTGAAAAAGCTCCTCCAGTCCCCCGCCGCCGTCTGGCTCCTCGGACGGGTCGCGGCCCTCTACATCCGCCTCGTTTACCGGACGACGCGCTGGGAGCGCGCGGGCTGGGCCGAGGCCGAAGCGGCGCGGTCGGCGGACGACGCTGGCGTCCTCTGCTTCTGGCATGGGCGGATCGCGGAATCGGCCGCCGTCTGGCGCGACCGGCGCTGGTCGAAGGACGTGAAGAGGGACGTGACCATCCTCATTTCCTCCAATCGCGACGGGGCGGTGATCGCGTCCGCCATGAAGCCATTCGATATCGACGTCGTGCGCGGCTCGGCGACGAACAAGAAAAAGGCGCAGAAGGCGAAAGGCGGCGTCAGCGCCTTCCGTTCCCTGATCAAGACCCTGCGTTCTGGGAAATGGGCCGCCATCACGCCCGACGGGCCGCGGGGGCCCCGCATGCGGGCGCAGGCGGGCGTCGCGGCGCTCGCAGCGACCACCGGCGCGCCCGTGCTGCCCCTCGGATGGTCCGTAACCAACGGCAAGCTCCTTGGCAGCTGGGACCGGTTCCTCCTGCCGCGCCCCTTCGGCCGCGGCGCGATCGTCTTCGGGCCTCTCGTGCGGCCGGAGCCGGGCGCGCGCTCCGAAGCCGACATCGAAGCCCTCCGCAGGCGGATTGAAGAGGGTCTGATCGCCGCGACGCAGGAGGCCGACCGCCTCCTCGGCCGCACGCCCGTGGAGCCGGACCCCGAACCCGCGCCCGAGCCCGCCCCCGATACGGCCGATGGGCGCGCCCTGGAGACCGCATGACCGCCGACACGCCCGACATTCCTTTCGGCCTTAGGCTCTACCAGGCGGTCAGCGGCGTCTCCGGACCGGTCGCCCGTTATGCGCTCCGCGCCCGCTTAAAGCGCGGCAAGGAGGACGCGTCGCGCCTCGGCGAGCGCATGGGCGAGGCCGGCCGTCCGCGCCCTGACGGGCCGCTCATCTGGATCCACGGGGCGAGCGTCGGGGAGAGCCTTTCGGTCCTCCCCCTCGTCCAGCGCATCGCCCAAATTCGCCCGCAGGCGACGGTGCTGGTCACGACGGGCACGATCACGTCGGCGGAACTGATGGCCGAGCGACTGCCGGCGAACGCCCTCCACCAGTTCATTCCGGTCGATCATCCGGGCTATGTCGACCGCTTCCTCGCCCACTGGCGGCCGGACGCGGCGCTATTCGTTGAAAGCGAGTTCTGGCCGAACCTCATCTTGCGGACGAAGCAGGCGGGAACGCCGCTCGCTCTCGTCAACGGCCGCATTTCGCCGAAGACCTATGAGAACTGGAAGAAGCGCCCCCGGACGATTCGGGCGCTTCTCTCGGCTTTCGACGTGCTCATCGCCCAGGACCAGGTGAACGCCGACCGCCTCCACGAGCTTTCAGGCGCCGACGTTTCGGTCTTCGGCAACCTGAAGCTCGCCGCCGATCCGTTGCCCGCGCCGCGGGACCTGATGCAGGACATGCAGCGCGCCGTCGGCGCGCGGCTCCTCTGGCTCGCGGCCTCCACCCATCCGGGGGAGGAGGAGATCGCCGTCGACGCCCACCGGGAGCTGCGCGCAGCGCACCCGGAGCTTCTCCTCCTCCTCGCCCCGCGCCACCCCGTCCGCGGGGATGAGGTGGCGACGCTCATCGCCGAGAAGGGCCTTTCCTACGCCCGGCGCTCGCATGGCGCTCTGCCGGGCCCGGAGACGGCCGTATATCTCGCCGACACGCTTGGGGAGCTCGGCGTCTATTACCGCCTCGCGGACATCGCCTTCGTCGGCGGGTCGGTCGCGGAGAAAGGCGGGCACAACCCGCTGGAGCCGGCGCGGCTCCACACGTCGATCCTGCACGGTCCGCACACGTTCAACTTCGCCGAAATCTACAACGACCTGCGCATGGCGGGCGGGGCGGCGCTGGTGCGCAACGACCGCGACCTCGTGATGGCGATCGGCCGCCTCCTCGGCGACGCGAAAACCCGCGCCTCGATGGCGAACGTCGCAGAGACGAGCGCCGAGGCGAGCGCCGTCAAAGTCCTCGACGAGGTTGTCGCGCGCCTCGAAGCGATGCTGCCTCTCGCCGGCGCGCCTGTTCCCGAAACGCCGTGAAACCGCCCGCCTTCTGGTCGAACCCGCCGGAGCGGCCGGGTTTCGCCGCCCGGCTGCTCGCCCCCGCCGGCGCCCTCTACGCCCGCGCGACGGCGAACCGCATCGCGAAAGCCGCGCCGTTCGATCCCGGAGTTCCGGTCGTCTGCGTCGGCAACGCGACCCTCGGCGGGGTCGGCAAGACGCCTTTCGCCCGCCTCGCCATGAGCCTTCTGCAGGCGGACGGGATCGACGGGTGGTTCCTTTCCCGCGGCTATGGCGGTCGCGAGGCGGGCCCCGTCCGCGTCGATCCCGGCCGTCATTCGGCGGCGGATGTGGGCGACGAGCCCCTGATGCTCGCCGCGACGGCGCCCTGCCTGGTCGCCCGCGACCGGGCGGACGGCGCCCGCGCCGCCGTCGAGGCGGGCGCCCGGGCGATCATCATGGACGACGGGTTTCAGAACCCGTCGCTGAAGAAGACGCTCAGCCTGCTGCTCGTCGACGGGACTGCGGCCTTCGGCAACGGCCGCGTCTTCCCCGCGGGGCCCCTGCGCGAACCCGCCGAGACTGCAGCCGCGCGGGCCGACGCGCTCGTCGTGGTCGCGGCCGGTCCGACGTCGCCGGTCGCCGCGGCGTTGGAGGGGTTCGCCCCGCATCCGCCCCGCCTCAAAGCCTGGCTTGAACCCGACAGTCCGGCGCCGGAGCGCGTCTTCGCCTTCTGCGGCATCGGCCGTCCGGAGAAGTTCTTCGACACCTTGCGCGCCGCCGGATATGAGGTCGCCGGCGCCCGCGGCTTCGCCGACCACCGGCCTTACACCGACGCCGATCTCGACGCTCTGCGAGCGGACGCGGCGGCGACCGGCGCCCGCCTCATCACCACCGAAAAAGACGCCGCGCGCCTCGGCGGTCGTCTGCCGGAAGCCGCCGTCCTCAACGTCGCGATGCGCGTCGACGATGAAACCGCCCTGCGCGGCCTCCTCCGACGCGCGACGGGCTTCGACGCGGCGGGCGATCGGCGATAGGATTGAGATCATGGCGGAAACGACGCTTGTCCCCGAGGAGACCGCCGCGGCGCCCATGACGGAGCCACGGGACGATCGCCCCGTGACCTTCGGCCACCGCGTCGAGGCGCTGGTCTTCGACGTCTATCTCGGCCTCTCGCGCCTCCTCGGCGTCGATCGCGCGTCCGCCTGGAGCGGCGCTCTCGCACGCGCCCTCGGCCCCCTCGCGCGGCCGGTCGAGCGCCGGGCGCGGATCAACATGAAGATCGCCTTCCCGGAGGTGAGCGAGCCGGAGATCGACCGCCTGATCCGCGCGGCCTGGGACAATCTCGGCCGCACCGCGGCGGAGTACGCCCATCTCGACAGGTTTCGTCCGTATGAGACAGGGGGCCGCGTCGAGATGATCGGCGGCGAGCGGCTGAAAGACTACGCGCAGAGGGACAAGCCGGTGATCTTCGTTTCCGGCCACCTCGCCAACTGGGAAGTAATGTCGATCGCCTTCCACCGGGCGGGGCTCGACTACGCCGTCCTGTACCGCGCGGCGAACAACACGCTGATCGACCAGCGGATCATCGACCGGCGCTCGGCCGTCATGTCCGTCGATCAGATCCCGAAGGATCATCGCGGCGGACGGCGCCTGATGAAAGCGGCGAAAACCGGCCGGCCCCTCGCCATGCTGGTCGATCAGAAGATGAACGACGGCGTCGCGTCTGCGTTCTTCGGCCGCCCCGCCATGACCTCGCCGACGCCGGCGCGGCTCGCCCTCAAATTCGGCGCCGACGTGACGCCCGTCAGCGTCGAGCGCGTTTCGGGCGCGACCTTCCGCATGCGCGTGGACGAGCCGATCGTCTTTGACGCGACAGGCGACGCGACCGCCGACATCGAAGCGCTCACCCTGAAGATCAACCAGGCGATCGAAGGCATGATCCGCGCGGCGCCCGGCCAGTGGCTCTGGTTCCACCGGCGCTGGCCGAAAGAGACGTATCAGGACCGATGAGCGAGACGCAAAAACGCTGCGTCCTCCATGTGGGCGCCGGTAAGACGGGCTCGAGCGCCTTTCAGGCGGTCTGCGAGACCGAACGCGAGGCGCTGGCGGCCGGCGGCGTCGATTACCCGCAAGACCCGCGCGAGGGCGAGGTCGACCGCGTCACCCATACGGGAAACGCCGTCTGCCTGCGGAATTACCTCCTCAACGACAAGTCCGAAAGCTTCAGCGCCCAGGCGAACAAACGCCTCGCCTGGATGCAGATGGCGGCCGCCGCCGCACCGGTTCTCGTCCTTTCCAACGAGATGCTCCACAAGGCGAGCGTTGACCGCCTGCGCGAGCTCAGAAGCTATCTGAAAAGTCTCGGACGGTCGGTCGACATCATCTTCGTCGTCCGTGAGCCGACGAGCCACGCCATCTCTGTCTATTCGCAGCTCGTGCGGCTGCACGGATTGCGCCAGACGTTTCCGGAGTTCATCTACGGCCACAAGCCGCCGTTCTTTTCCTCTGCGGAGCGCCTCACCCTCGCCTTCGGGCGCGAGGCCGTCCGCCCTGTGATCTATTCCGCAGAACCCGGCGAGACCGTCGCCGCCGTCTTCGACGCAGCGCGGATTGATCCTCCGGACCTTTCAGCGGCGGTGCAGGTGAGCAATCGCTCAGCGACCGCCAGGGAGATCGCCGTCCTGCGTGGGCTCAACGCTCTCAGCGACAATCCGAAAGTCCGCCAGCGGATCGCAAATACGCTGATCGACGACGCCGACGCGCCGGCGCGCGAATCCGGCGAGCGGGTTTCGCTGCCGTCCGCGGTGCTCGACCGGTTCCGTGCGGACAGCCACGCCCTCTCAGCGCTTCTTTTCAACAAGGACGCGCCGGCGCTCGAACCGCTGACGACGGCGCCGGCGTGGCTGATGCGCGCTGAAGAAGTAGACCCGACCACGCAGCGGGCCCTCGAAGCGGCCGTCGCCGGATGGACAGCGGCCTTCGCCGCGCGCCCGGAGCCGCGCCTTCGCCGCGGCGTCGGCTCGGCGGTGCGGATGGTCGGGCGGCGCTTCGGGCTCGTTCAATAGGCGACGTTACTCACCGCCCTCTTTTTTTATCTGGGTCTGGGAGTAAAGCTCTTCGCCGATGGAGGCGATGAGGCCGAGCTGGGTTTCGAGGAAGTCGATATGCTCTTCCTCAGATTGCAGGATCTCGTCCAGGATCTGCCGGCTGACATAATCCTGCACCTGCTCGCAATAGGCGATCGCCTCTTTATAAAGCGGATGGGCCCGGTGCTCCGCCTGCAGATCAAGCTCCAGACACTCTTTCAGGTTTTCCCCGATCAGCACCTTGTCCATGTCCTGAACGTTCGGGAGGCCGTCGAGGAAGAGAATGCGTTCGATGAGGGCGTCCGCATGCTTCATCTCGTCGATCGATTCTTCATACTCGATCGCGCCGATGCGCTCGAAACCCCAGTTTTTGAACATGCGGGCGTGCAGAAAATACTGGTTGACGGTCGTCAGCTCCAGCTTGAGCGCCGTGTTCAGATACTCAATGACCTTGGGGTCGCCCTTCATCGGAAGGCTCCTTCAAAACTGCAATAAGCGCGAACTAGCGCAAGCTGCAGCAGCGGCCAACCCCTTCGTCCGTATTGAGAATGATATTGAGACGCAGGTCTATTCGGCGGCGATGGCGGCGGCGCCGAGGCCGGCTTTGGCTTCCTCCACGGCGTCGGAAACCATCGGCAGGCATTTGCCGCAGCGCGGGCGAACGCCGTGAGCTTTGAAGACGCAAGCGACGGTGCGGGTCCCCGGCGCCGTCGCCGCGGCCTTCACCTGCCGATCTTTCAGAGCATTGCAGATACAAACGTACATTGAGATCGCCTCGCAATCTCTATGTAGGACTAATGCGAATGAGTGTCAATTTAGAAAATGCGCTCGCGCAAAGTTTAGCATACGCGGCGTCCGGGCTGATGGTCCGCGGGGGCGGCCGGGCGTAACTTGCAGGAATGATCGACGTTCTCACCCATGAAGCGCCTCTGCGGCTGACGGTTTTTCTCGGCATGCTCGCCCTGATGATCGGCGCGGAGGCGGTTTTTCCGCGCAAGACGCGCACCCAGCCCAGGCGGACCCGCTGGGCGACCAACGCAGCCCTCGTCGTCGTCGACACACTAGCCTTGCGCCTCGCCCTGCCGCTCCTCGCCGTCGCGGCGGCTGTCATCGCAGAGGACCGCGGCTGGGGCATCTTCAACGTCCTCGCGGCGCCGGCCTGGCTTGAATGGATCGCCGCTTTCCTTCTCCTCGACCTCGCCCTCTGGGCGCAGCATGTGGCGACGCACCGGGTCCCCGCGCTCTGGGCTCTCCATAAGGTCCACCACGCCGATCGGGATCTCGACGCGACGTCGGGCCTGCGCTTCCACCCGGTCGAGATCGTCCTTTCCATGATCTACAAGATCGCCGTCGTCGCCGCCCTCGGCGCACCGGCGGAGGTCGTCGTTCTATTCGAGATCGCCCTCAACGCCGCGGCGATTTTCAACCACGCGAACGTGCGGCTGCCGAAGGCTGTCGACGCCGCCCTCCGGACGCTGATCGTCACGCCGGATTTCCATCGGGTCCATCACTCGACGCGGCCGGAAGAGACGAACTCCAATTACGGCTTTTTCCTCTCGGTCTGGGACAGGCTCTTCCGCGTCTATCGCGCGGAGCCGGCCGGCGGCCACGACGCCATGCGCCTCGGCCTCGCCGAGCACCAGACCGATCAGCCCTCTCAGCTCCTCTGGTGCCTCATCGCCCCGATAACGACATCGAAACGCGGCCGCGAGGCGGCCGTGCAATGACGATCCGGGCTCTCCTCTGCGCCTCGACGCTCGCCTCCGCCGCTCCGGCCTTCGCCGTGGAGCAGGACGCTCTCGATAAAATCCACGCAAAAATCGAGGCGAGCCGTCCGGATGTCGAGCATCTCACCGCCGACGATCTGCAGGCGATGGACCCTGCGTCCGTCATCCTGTTGGACGTGCGCGAGCCGCGCGAATATGAGGTCAGTCGGCTCCCCGGCGCTGTGCGGATCGATCCCGATTCGGAGCCAGGCGACCTCGCCGCGCTCGCCGACGCGGTCGCCGGCAAAACCGTCGTTCTCTATTGCTCCGTCGGCAGACGCTCGTCCGACCTCGCGGATCGCAACGCAGAGGCCTTCAGGGCGCTCGGCGCCGAGGGCGTCTACAATCTCGAAGGCGGCGTCTTTCGCTGGGCGAACGAGCGCCGTCCCCTGGAGCGCGACGGCGCGGCGACCGACGTCGTCCATCCCTATAACTGGTGGTGGGGGCGGCTGATCGAGGACCGCTCGATCGTGCGGTACGAGCCGGAGAACCGGTAAGACCGCCTTACTCGGACGGCATCTCGCCCAGAAGCCGGCGCGGGTCGACCAGCGTGCCGTTCCAGCGGACGGACCAGTGAAGGTGCGGGCCTGTGGAGCGGCCCGTGGAGCCGATGGCGCCGATGACGTCGCCTTTCTCCACGCGTTCGCCGGGCGCCACGTCGAGGCGGGACATGTGCATGAAGGCGCTTTCGACCCGCTGGCCGTGGCTCATGAAGACGAGGCCCCCTTCGAAATACATATCGGGCTCTGCGAGGGTGATCGTTCCGGACGCCGGAGCCAAGATCGGCGTGCCCGCCGGCGCCGCGATATCGAGGCCTGAATGGAAGCGGCCGTTGTCGTCGCCGTTCAGAATGCGTTTCGATCCGAACACGCCGGAAATGCGCCCCGTCGCCGGCCAATCGAACCCCTCGGCCCAATCCGTCGTCTCGAAGACGAGGGCGCGGGCGGCGTTCTTTTTCTTGCGGTCCTCGCCGATCTTGGCGAGCTGCTCTTCTGTGAACTGATCGACCTTGGAGGACGGCAGCCCGTCGATGCGTTCGACGCGCCATTCGGCCTTGGCGATGGAGAGGGGCTTGCGGACGATCTCTCCGGACTGCCGGACGATGGTGAGGTCGGCGATCTCGCCGGCGTCCCGGCCGAAGCCGAAGACGAAGCGCCCGTCGGCGGAGACCATGAGCGTGTCCTCGCCGAGGAAGACCTGCGCGCCCGGCTCGGCGGTTCCGAAGACCATGCCGCCCTGCTGGAACGTTCCGTCCAGCGTATACCCTTCGCCCGAAATAACGCGTTCGACGGGCGCGTCTTCTCCTTCATGGCCCGGATGGGCGGCGGCGAGAGCGAGGGCGGCGAGCAGGGCGAGGATCATTTGGGCGTTTTCCCGGTGATGGCTTCGACAGCGGTGCGGGCGTCGCGATAGGCTTCCTGCCTGTCGACGCTCCAATAGCGCAGTTCCGAAAGGGGGATGGGATCGCCCGTGACGGCGCAGGAGACGAAGCCGCCGGGCTTCAGGATCTCGTAATCCGCATCGAGATATTCCAGTTTCGCTTCGCCTGCGAAATCGCCGAGCGGGCTCATTTTTCGCTCCCTAGTCGAACAGGCGCGCCTGGGCCGGCGACGGCCCCGAACGCTTTTTATCCGCTTTCGGCTTCGCTTTAACGCCCGATTGGGGCGGCGTCCGGGCGTCGCCGTCAAAAATGACCTTACGAGAGCCGTCCGCGAAACGCACCTCCGCGCCCCCCCCGGCGGCCGGCTCTGAAGCCGACCGCACCAGCGCGCCTTTCTCGTCGAAGACGAGGGCGAAGCCGCGGGCGAGGACGCCCTCATGGGAGAGGGTCGCGAGCAGCTTTCCGGCGGAGGCGAGCGCCCGGTCCGCCCGGTCGATCCGCCGCGCGAGGGCGGCCCGGGCGCGCGCGGCGAGTTCTCCGGTTCGCTCGCCGCCCCGTTTCAGGCGGTCGGCGACGGCGCGCTCCGGCAGGCGGGCGGCGGCGACGGAGGCGGCGCGGACCTTGAGACCGGCGAGCAGGGTTTCAGGGCGGACGGCGTAGGCGGCTTTCTGGAGCCGCGCCTCGGCGGCGTCGACGCGCGCGCGTCCGGCGTTCGCGAGGCGGTCGGCGGCGCGGTCGACCCTCTGGCCGGCCATGCCGATCACGTCCTCCGGTCGGCCGAGGCCGCGCCCGGCCGAGGTGAGCGCCGCGCGGGCCCGCTCCTCAAGGCGGGTTACAGCGCCGACCAGCCTGCGCTCCTTGCTGAGCAGCTCCGACAGGAGTTCGGTGCGGACGGGGACGGCCATTTCCGCGGCGGCGGTCGGCGTCGGCGCCCGGCGGTCGGCGGCGAAGTCGATCAGCGTCGTGTCCGTCTCGTGGCCGACGGCGGAGATGAGGGGGATGTCGGAGGCCGCCGCAGCGCGGGCGACCATCTCCTCATTGAAGCACCAGAGGTCTTCCAAAGACCCGCCCCCGCGGGCGACGATAAGAACGTCCGGCTGCGGAACAGGCCCGCCGGGCTCGATCGCGTTGAAGCCGGCGATCGCCGAGGCGATCCCCACCTCCGCCCCCTTCCCCTGCACCTGCGTCGGCCAGACGAGGACATGGCGCGGGAACCGGTCCCGCAGGCGATGGAGGATGTCGCGAATGACGGCGCCCGACGGCGAGGTCACGACGCCGATCACCTCCGGAAGAAACGGGATCGGGCGCTTCCGCGCCTCGTCGAACAGGCCCTCCGCGGCGAGCTTCTTTTTGCGTTCTTCCAGGAGCGCCATCAGCGCGCCGACGCCGGCGGGCTCGATATGGTCGATGATCAGCTGATAGCGGGACTGGCCGGGGAAGGTGGAGATCTTCCCCGTAGCGATCACCTCCATCCCCTGCTCAGGCGCGATGGGAAGCCGCGCCGCGACCCCTTTCCAGACGACGCTCGAAAGCACCGCCCGGTCGTCCTTCAGATCGAGATACATGTGCCCCGACCCAGCCCGGGTGACCCGCCCCAGCTCGCCCCGGACGCGAACCTGCCCGTAAGCGTCTTCTAGGGTGCGTTTGAGCGCGCCGGAGAGCTCGGCGACGGTGTATTCGCGGACATTGGAGGCGGGGGCGGTCATCGGCGGAGGGATACCGGACTCGGCGGCGGAGGGAAAACGACGGACCGGCGTTCACCCATCGGCCGCCGGCGCCGAGTTGCGACGAACCGGTAAACATGGGGGACAATCCGCGTCGTCAGAACGCCTATTGGGCGCTAGCCTGCGCCGGGGTCCGGTCCAAAACATCGGGGGTCAACGCCATGCACGCCGCCATCCGCATTCTCGGTATCGCTCTCAGCCTGTCCGCCGCGGCGTGCGCCCACCGGGACGGCGCGCCCGCCGCCCTACGCATCGACCTCGACGCGCCGTTCGTGCGCTACCAGGTCGGCGACAGCGAAACGAAGGACTGGGACCTTCGCGAAAACTTCAACGGCGTCGGCGCCGGTCCGTTTTCAATCGGGTACGTTCCTTATGAGGACGGCTTCGCCGTCGTCGGCGTCGATCTCGACGGCGCGACTTCGACGCCGGTCTGTTTCGAGATCGGGACGGACCGCTCCTGCTTCGAGGTCGAGCCCGGAACGGCCTTCGACATCACATTCGTCGCCGGGGACGAGGTTTTCCCCGTGCGCCTTCGGCCGGAGACGCCCGCAGCGCGCTTCTCGTCAGACTACCGCTCCGCAAACGGCGGCCGGATATCGACCGTCGCGCCGCCGTTCTACGAGCTCTTCAACGTCGCGATCGCGCTGACGGACGCAGCGGACGCCAACCCCGGCGCCGTCTATACCGATACGGATTATTACACGCGACTTCGTGCGCACTTCGACATGCATCGCGACCATGTGCTCATCGAAAAGCTCGACGAGGCGCTCGGAGAGAGCCTCCTCAACTACTATATTCTGAAGACGAATGGCCTCACCTTCGAGTTTAACAAGGACGGGCGCATCGTTCCGAGCGATGTTTATCTGCGCGGCGGATTTCCAGGCTCGCAGATCAACGACCTCGCACCCTACATTCCAGCGTTCCAGGCGTTTGCGGACGAAACCGAATTCCTCCCGTTCTACGCGGCGAACCGGAACGTGTTCGACGATCAGATCGCCTACTTTGAAACCGAAATCGACACTGACGACATGTGGCGCTGGTTGAAAGGCGCCTTTCCGGACGCCCGCGGTTACGACAGCGTCAAGATCGCAATTTCCCCGCTCGTCGGATATGTCCAATACCTCCTGATCTATCAGGAGGACGGCTTCCGCGAACTCCAGCCCCACATTAATTTTCCGTATCGTCCATATGACGATCTCAGCCCCGACGGCGACAGGATCGCGCGGGGAACACTGCTCTTTACGGAAATGAACCACGGCTTTATCGAAGCGCCCGACGCGCTCCTGCCGGCGATCGAATCAGCCTTTGCGAACGTTTCGTTCTGGGTCGATCCGGAGAACGACGCTTTCGAGACTTACGGTACGTCCGTCGGGGCGTTCGACGAACAGCTCAACTGGGCGCTTCTCAGTCTTTACGCGTACGATCGCATGGAGATCGACGACTGGCGGGCGTATGTGGAACGCATAGAGCGTATCATGAGCCGCAGCCGCGGCTTCCCGCACTTCAAGGCGTTCAATGATCGCCTGATCTCTCTCTACCTCAGAAAAGAGCCGGTCGAGACCGTCGCCGACATCATTCCCGATCTTGTGGCGTGGGCGGATGATTATCGGCGAGCCGAGTAGCGATCGGCGGGCGGCGCTCACCCGTCCTCGTCTTCCGCTTCCTCCAGTTCTTTCCTGAGCCGCTCCAGCCGCTCCGCTTCCGCGCGGTCGCGGGCCCAGGTGGGCGTCGGGATCGCGCCGGCGCCGGGCACGGGGGACGGGTCGAGGCCGGCGGTGTTGCGGATCTGGTCGTCCTGGCCGGCAATGACCGTATCGACGCCGCGCACCTCCCGGCCGGCGCGGGCGTAGGCCTCGGCGTCGCGGACGGCTTGCGGGACCGGCGGGCCGATCGCTTCGTCCAGCGTCGGGTTGGTGCGGGAGCGGCGGACGTCGGCGATCTCCCGGCGCCAGGCGTTCCGTCGACGGGCCTCGGCGTCGTAGCGGGGGCAATAGATCTCCGCGACGTCGCCTGAGGCGACGCGGTAACAGACGATGCCCTGAATGGCGGAGCGCACCTGCACGTTGGAGGGGACGGGCAGGCCTTCCAGGGAGAAAGTGGAGCGGGCGGGCGGATCGGCGTCCTTCGGAAGCAGATCCGGGTCCTCTTCCTCCTCTTCGCGCTCGACCCCTTCCCCGAGTTCGGCGTCGGCGGCGCCGAGTTCCGCCTCAGCCTCGTCAGGCTCGGCGATCTCCGCCGGCGCCGCCCGAGGCGGGGTGTAGAACTCGACGATGACGATCTCGGCCGGCGGAAAGACCTCGACCCGGAAGGCGGCGATGAGGAGCCCGAAGAGAGCGAGGTGGACGGCGCCGAGAACCGCGCCGTAGAGCCCGAAGCGCAGTTTCGGCCGGCCCGCGAGGGCGAGGTTCCAGCGGCCGGCGCGCACGGCGGCGGCGCGGCGGAGGCCCCGCCAGCGTCGCTTCAACCCATTCGCCCAAGCCTGCCGCATGAACGGACCGGCGCTCCTTCCTCTCCAAGCCCCCGCCCTTCCAGCCGATCGGCCGCCCGGCTGATTTAGCAGCATAGCGCGTTGATCGCGCCCCCGGGCCCGTGACATGTGGTGCGACGCTTCAAACGCACCAAACACGCGAGGCTTCCATGCACGTCATGCTCATCGGCGCCGGCGGGCGCGAACACGCCCTCGCCTGGAAGCTCGCCGGCGAAAAGGGCGTCGACAAGATCACCGTCGCGCCCGGCAACCCGGGAATGCGGGCGCTGGGCCCGAAGATCGAGACCCTCGAGGTCCCGGCGGAGGACGTCGCGAACCTCGTCGCCTGGGCGAGCGTCCAGTATCCGGACCTCGTCGTCGTCGGGCCGGAAGCGCCGATCTGCGAGGGAATCGCCGACCGCCTCGAAGAGATCGACATCGCCTGCTTCGCGCCATCCGAGGAGGCCGCGAAGATCGAGGCTTCCAAGAGGTTCATGAAGGAGATCGCCGCCGAGGCCGGCGTCCCGACCGCCGCCTACGGAGCGTTCGACGACAAGGCGGCCGCCCTCGAGTGGCTGGAGGCGAGGGGCGAGGCGATGGTGGTGAAGGCCGACGGCCTCGCCGCCGGCAAGGGCGTCGTCGTCTGCGAGACCCTTGAGGAGACCCGCGGCGCGGTCGAGGAGATGTTCGCGGGCCGCTTCGGCCACGCAGGCGAGCGCGTGGTGCTGGAGGAGCGCCTCGAGGGCGAGGAGGCGAGCTTTTTCGCGATCTCGGACGGCGAACGCGTCCTGCCGATGATCGGCTCCCAGGACCACAAGCGCGCCTTCGACGGCGACGAAGGCCCGAACACCGGCGGCATGGGCGCCTATTCCCCGGCGCCCGTCTTCACCGACGACGTCCGCCGACAGACGATCGAGCGCATCATCCAGCCGACGGCCGACGCCCTCGCCGCCCGCGGGACGCCCTATCGCGGCGTCTTCTATGCGGGGCTGATGGTCGGGCCGGACGGCCCGAAGCTCATCGAATTCAACGCCCGCTTCGGCGACCCGGAATGCCAGGTGATGATGCGGCTTCTCAAATCCGACCTCGCGCCGGTGCTGATGGCGGCGGCTGAAGGCGATCTCTCCGGCCGCGCTTTCGAATGGTCCGAGGAGGCCTGCGCCCTCGTCGTCATGGCGACGAAGGGGTATCCGGAAGGCTATGAGAAGGGCTCGGTCATCGGCGGGCTCGACGCCGCCGGCGCCCTTCCCGGCGTCGAGGTGTTCCATGCGGGAACCGCGGAGCGGGACGGCGCGATCCTCGCCTCAGGCGGCCGGGTGCTGAACGTCACCGCGACGGCGCCGAGCCTGAAAGAGGCCCTCGCCAGCGCCTACGCCGGCGTCGATGCGATCGACTGGCCGGAGGGCTTCCACCGGCGCGATATCGGGTGGAGGGCGCTGTGAGCAACAGGGCCCGATGAGCCGGAACGAGCACTTTGCGAACTATCTGACGGCGATCGCCATTGCGCTGACGGTCGCCGGGCTCATCGGCGACGCGGAGCCGAGCGGCCGTTTCGCGCTTATCGTCGCCGGCGTCGCGGTGGCCTTGCTGGCCAACGACCTGCTTGAGGGATAAAATCGGCTGAATGGAGTGAGAGAAGATGCTGTCATTCACAAACACCGAGGCTTACGTGATAAGCATCGGAGCGGTCGCCGTGGCGCTTGCGCTCAGTCTGATGATCAAGCGCAGGTCTCGCCGGGACCGATGACCAAAACCAGTTTTCGCGCGATGGCTCGCGCGTCGTGAGCGCGGACGTCTCCTCCCTCGACGCCTGGCGGGCCTCGGCGCGGGATTTCGCCGTCGGCGGACGGACGCTGAAGTACTGGACCGGCGGCGCCGAGGACGGCCCCGCCCTCCTCCTCATCCACGGCTTCCCCACCTCCTCTTGGGACTGGCGGCGGGTGTGGGGGGCGCTTTGCGAGAAGTTCCGTGTGGTCGCCATGGACATGGCGGGCTTCGGGCTGTCGGACAAACCGCTGACGGATTATCTCATCATACAGCAGGCGGAGGAGCACGAGGCGCTCCTCGCTTCCCTCGGGATCGGCGACGCCCACGTTCTCGCCCACGACTATGGCGACACGGTCGCCCAGGAACTCCTGGTGCGCACGTACGAGGGCTCGGCGAAGATCCGCTTCCGGTCGATCGTCTTCCTGAACGGCGGCCTCTTCCCGGACCAGCACCGGCCGCGGCTGATTCAGACGCTGCTCGCGAGCCCCCTCGGCTTTCTCGTCACCCGGCTGATGACCGAGC